>DATEBC010000108.1:0-3977 GCA_035288065.1 Sedimentisphaerales bacterium
TTCTTCTTTGTTGCCGTTTTTGTCGGCTTCGTGATTTTGTTGATAGTCGCCGATGCCTTCTACATCGACAAGAAGGCGGTCCTTACGGTGGTTAATTCCGGTTTCATTCGTCATTCGCTCTGGATGAGCGTATGGACGAGCTTCGCGGCCACTCTTGTGGCGCTGCTTTTTGCGGTTCCTATCGGGTATTCTCTGAGTCGGTATCGATTTCCCGGTCGCGTGCTTGTTGATACAGTGATCGATTTGCCGATTGTATTTCCGCCGCTGGTGGCGGGTCTGACGCTTCTGGTGTTCTTTTCGCAAACGAGCCTCGGAAAATGGATTCAGGACGACCTGGGCATCGAGTTCGTCTTCCAGCGCAAAGGCATTATCCTCTGTCAGTTTCTGGTGTCGGCGAGTTTTGCCATTCGTTCGGCGAAAACGGCTTTCGACGAGGTTGACCGTCGTTTTGAAGACGTTGCATTGACTCTCGGGTGCACTCGGTGGTCGGGGTTTAGGCGGGTCTCTCTGCCGTTGGCCTTGAACGGGATAATCGCCGGGGGCATCCTGACGTGGGCGCGGGCGTTCGGACTTTTCGGGCCGCTGTTGATCTTTGTCGGGTCCTTTCGAGGCCGAACAGAGGTTCTGAGCACGACAATTTTCTTAGAACAGTCCGTGGGCAACATAGAAGTCGCATTGACCCTGGCGATGCTGATGATAGTCGTAGCCGCTATCGCGCTGACCACGATCCACCTTGTCGGCGGGAAGACACGGGTGAGACTATGATTCGGACCGAGCAGCTTTCATTCAGTGTAGGCGACTTCAGCCTGCTGGACTTTAGCCTTGAAGTGGCAGGGGGCGGCTATTTCGTTATGCTCGGCCCGCCCGGTTCGGGCAAGACGGTATTCCTCGAGTGTCTGTGCGGCCTGCGAAGGGCCGAAGCCGGGCGGATCTTCATAGACGGACGCGATGTGACTACTCTGGAGCCGCGAGCGCGAGGCATTGGATACGTTCCCCAAGATTACGCCCTTTTCCCGCACCTTAGCGTCGAACGGAATATCGGCTTCGGCCTGTGCGCTCGGGGCGATAGGGGCGGCGAAATCTGCGCGAAAGTCGATCGCCTTGCAGAGATACTTGGGATCAAGCGGCTGTTGAGTCGAAATGTCGCCGATCTGAGCGGGGGCGAGAAACAAAGAACGGCTTTGGCAAGGGCCCTGGTTATGGAGCCGAAGGTCCTGCTGCTTGATGAGCCGGTCTGCGCCCTCGATGAAGAAACGCGTCAAAGCGTCTGTTCGCTTCTTCATCGCATCCAGCGACAATTCGCGCTTACAGTAATCCATGTAAGCCATAATCTGGAGGAGGCGTTCTCGGTTGCCGACAGCGCCGCAATTCTAAATCAAGGCGTCCTGCAGCAAGTCGGCTCGCTGGATGCTCTGCTGCGAAAGCCGGCCAACGATTTTGTGGCGCGTTTTATGCGATGCGAGAACATCTTCTGTGACGACGCTGGGCTGAAGCTGAGCGAGTCGCCCCAGGGCAGATTTAAGATGATGATTAGGCCGGAAGACGTCGTGATTCTTAGGCCCGACGAGCGGCACGATGGGAATGACAACATATTGCCGGTCAGCCTTTTGCGATGGCGCGACTATGGCGGGTACATCAAAGCGGAATTCGGCGGTCGCCTGAATATCGTAGCCCATCTAAGCCACGCGGCTTTCGCCCGGCTCAATGCCAACCCCGGCGATGAATTCAGCGCCGTATTGCATCCTGAAAGGATCCACACATTCGGCGTCTGAGGCGTATTGTCATATTCGGCCAGAACTCTTATAATGCCGGAGACGTATATATGCCCAGTCTTCTGTTACGGGTGGTCCTATGAGTTGTCATGCTGAGCCGAAGGCGAAGCATCCGGCTTCACAGGCTCAATGTCGGCCTTCGGAGGCCAGATTCTTCGTTGCGCTTAGAATGACATCGGTCGCTTGATGCGTCACGGACCACTGGCATCGGACGTATTAAGGGTAAATGTGGCCCAATCTTGCTACGCGGGCCTTGTAGAAGCAGAAATGACGGGTTTTGCCATGAGAAGAGCAGGTTGTGCGATCTTGTTTGCTTTCTTGGTTGCTTTGGTATTGATTAGTCCCGCTCTTGCGTGCAGGTACAATGTTCGTGAGACGGGATTTGTCGATTTGGGGGCCGAGCCGTACATCCTGTGCGGGTATATCGACGCAAATACGCCGGCGGACGTGGCGGCCGGGTTCAAGGCCGCCCTGGGCGAGCCGGATGCCGCATTGGCCGAGAGCAACGTAGTATTCCGCCTGATTGATACCGATCGGGAGAAAGGCCATCCGGCCCTGGAATATCTCGATCCGAATTGCCAATCTATACCGTGTGCGGTGCTCGTTTCTCCGGATGGACAGACTATGCCGATCTCGGTGAGCAAGCCCGGCGAGCCGTTCGAGAAGACGTTCCGTTCGGCGGTAGATAAGATTCTCTCATCGCCCAAGAGAAGCGAAATTCTCCGGCAAGTCAGCAGGATGTACGGGGTGGTTGTCGTGATAGAGGGGCCGGACCCGGAGGAAAACGAAAAGGCCAAGAAAGGCGCTGCCGCCGCCGTGGAGCAGGTTGCCTCACAAATGGAGCTCATGCCTAAAAAAATCGGCGGGCCGCCGGTGATGATGGTGATGGACGCCAACTGCCTCGAAGACGAAGAGGTGCTGCTTTGGAGCCTCGGGCTCAAACCAGGCGATGTGAATGAGCCGCTTGCAGTGATCGTTTATGGCAAGGCTCGGTGGATTGGGCCGGTCTTTCGGGGCGAACAGGTAAATGAGGACGACCTGGCAAGCATACTTTTCGTCATCGGCGCCGACTGCGAATGCGGACTCGACTACAGGTGGCTCCAGGGTACGATGCTGCCGGTGAGATGGGACGAAAAGACCCACGCCCTCGCGGTCGAGAGCCTGGGGTTCGATCCTGAAAGCCCGATGATAAAGATGGAGATGGGCTCGATAATAGGGCGCGGAATGGGGGGCAGCGCATATCCTGGCACTCCCTACGGCTACCAGGAGCTTATTATCGAGCCTGAGACGGATTCCGATGAGTTGCCGGGCGAGAATTCCCTCCGTGCCGGCGAGGCAACGTCGCGGCAGGTGAGCAAGGCAGACGTTGTCGGAGCTGGGATAGAGGAGGCCAACGATGTTGTCGGCCTGCGGGGGGTCGAGGCGCCGGCTGATGCCGGCATTGTAGTGAAAACTGTTGATGGAGCTGTGGAGGAGCCGAATCGCGGCACGCCTGATCCGAATGTTATCAGGGCAATCTTGGATGAGGAGCGGCGTCAGGAGAACGCCGAGGCGGCCGGGGGGGATGATATTTACAGCCCGATGCGCAGCATGGCGCTGCTGACTATCGGATTGTTTGCATTTGTCGTCATTTTCGGCGTTGCGATTCTTGCGAGGGCCAGACGAGTGTGAATAGGCCGGCAGCGTCTTTCATCTTATGTGCATTACTTACAGTCTGCCTGGCGGCCGGCGCCGAGGATTGGCCCACCTTCAACCACGACAACCGCAGAAGCGGCGTAACACCGGAGGAATTCGCCGCGCCGTTGGTCCGAGCCTGGACGCTCCAGACCTCTGAGGCGCCCGCTCCGGCCTGGCCCGGCCCGGCAAAGCAGGACTACTGGCATGGTCACTACGACCTGAGGGCCACATTGGCCTACGACTGCGCCTTTGGCGTTGTCGGCGCAGGCGATACGCTTTATTTCGGCTCATCCGCGGGCAAGGTCTATGCGCTCGATGTTGCGACCGGTCGGCTGAAATGGAGTTTTTTTGCTGAGGGGCCCGTCCGTTTGTCGCCGGTGGTGGTCGGCGATAGAGTCTATGTCGGCTCGGACGACGGATGCGTTTACTGCCTTTCGGCGGGGGACGGCTCTGCGGTGTGGAAGTTGGAGGCTGCGCCGGATTCTCGGTTTATACCGGGAAACGGGGAAATAATCTCGCTGCGGCCCG
>DATEBC010000109.1:0-8450 GCA_035288065.1 Sedimentisphaerales bacterium
GCGAGGATACGGTGCGTGTGGAACAGGAATCATAGAAGGCAAGGTCTCTCGTCGGCCCTTGTGGGAGCAATACTGAGTGTATGTGCGCTGAGCCCGCCCGGGGCGGGTCGCGGGCAGGAGCATCTTTCTAAAGATACGGACGGCTCGGTTTCCCCACCGGGCGCTATTGCAGGGCAGCATAAACCTCTGACATTGGTCTGTGTTGGCGGGGACGAAGGGTGGCTTTTTGCGGCGGCAGCCCCGGTTGTTGCGAAGATTCGCCGGCAGGGGAAGAACCCAATTCTCCTGGCTCTTGCCGCAAAGCCTGTTGTGGAACAAACAAGACTATTCGAGCAGATGGCTGCCCTGACGGACTCCTGTACGCTGCTGGCGCCGAATAGAGATCAATCCTTTGAGCCATTTGGGGAAGATATTGCGATAAATCACGTCCCAACGACCGCTGATCCCGCCAAGGCCGGCTTTCTCCTGGCTAAATGCTTCTGGGGGAAGACGGACGTGGTCGTTGCCGCCGCTTCGGACGACCATCAAGCGGTTCTGCTTGGGGCCGCGCTGGCTTGCCGCTTGTGCGCTCCCTTTATACCGGTCGGCCGAAGTGAAAGACTCGCGGATTTCTCAGACGATCTCAAGGAGTTGAACGTTCGGCGCATTCTAATCGCAGTTTCCAACAGTGGTTCCGATCTTGGATTTGCCGAATCCATAGAACAGGAAACCGAGATACTTAGCGTCCGGGGCCTTTACGAGCGGCTTGTTGAGGCGATTGGCTGCGCCAACGTGCGAAATATAGTCCTCTTTCGCGCGCCGGGCGAGGATATGGAGGGCCGGACATCACATTGGCTGGCGCCATATCTGAGTTTTGTGCGTGGGTCGCTGCCGGTGGCCTCCCAATCTTGCGAAGGGCAGGTTGCTGAGGAAAATGTCAAGGACGTGATTCGACAATACTCTCTAAGAGCGCGCACGGTGACTATATTGGGTGATTATAAGTCTATTGACTTGATCAGGTGGTCGGAAGGCACGGAGGAAAGTAGCTGTGAGATCGCTGCGGAGCCTTGCTCGCGGCCTTTTTCGGATGGTGCGGCGGAGGTCGGCGTGGGCAGAATTCCGTTTGGCGACCTGCCGGCCGCATCTACGCTTGTAGCGCGCTGTCAGATTCGGGAGCATGTTCCTGTTCCTGCCGGCCCTAAGGTCCTCATGATAGCGAATCCGAAAACAGATTACAGCCCCTTGCCTCTGTGCGAGACAATCAGCCGAGCCACCGCAAAAGAGTTCAAAAATCTGGGCGTTCATACGGACGAATTCTATGTCGCAAACTGCCGTGACCCGATCATACAGGAGCTGACGCGACAGTCGCAGTTGATCATATTCGAAGGCCACATAACCGACTTTACGCTGTTTAAGGCCCCTCCTTATCATTATGATGAAGAATACTACGACTACTACGAGCGCGGCGAAGGACACTGGGACGGTTTCATGGACGGCAATGATTCGGCTAATTACCAGCCATACGACTCGACCGAAGAGAATTTTGAAGGCGAGCGGGGCCAAATGAGCGGCGAGATTGCCTTATTGCCGGATGGGCAAACCGGGCTGGACGATGGAATGACGGAACCGGGCGTTTTTGACCCGCCGGACGAGGAGGAAGAGCCTGTTGATCCATGCCGGCTTGACGGAATTCCGTTGTTGATTCTCCAGAGCTGTCACTCACTCGATGATTCGGCCTCTTATGTGCTCAAGACCGGCGCCGCGGGCATTGTCGGCAGTGTGACGAACATCAACAGCGCGTCCGGCAGCGCGTTTATCAAGGCTTTTTGCGACGGCTTGCTGTATGGAGACGGGACATTGGGCGAGGCCTTGCGAGACGCCCGCAATTATCTGTTGTGCGTAAACGCCGTCAAAAACGCGCGGGGACATTCGCTGCAGTCGAAAGTAAAACGTGCGGCGTACAGTTTTCATCTTTGGGGGGACCCTGAGATGAGCCTGTTTGCGGGCTTGCGCACGGCCCCGGTATTGCAGCCTGTCTCAGTTCAGTTTGTGCCGCCGGACGGCCTTCTGATTTCAACTCCGCGGGAGCGTTTAGACGCGGTCGAGACGGAGCGGTATGTTCTGACAATATTTCCCGGCAGCCAGGTTGCCGGTCTTGTGCAGAAGTTGAAGGACAGGGACGCTCGCCGGGTGCTGCCGATCTATTTCTTCAGGATGCCGATGCCGCCTGGAATTGCCTCGCTAAGCCATAGCTTGCTTGTGAGAAGCGAAGACAGCAGCCCGCGAGCTGCGTTTCTTGTGGATTCTTTCAAGCGCTTCCTGTACGTCTTGTATTTCCCTGAAAAGGATGGAGAATTCGATGAATTCATGCTGCAATTTGCCGCATTTGGTCGATAGAACTCGAGGAGTGGAACGTGGTTAGGGAGCAGCGACTGGTCGTTGGCGGCGTGATTCTTCTGGTTGTCGCCGGCGCTGCGTTTATTGCTTTGCGCATCAGGAATCTGCAGGGCTCCCATTTGTCGCGGGGCGAGAGCGTCTGGCGGCTGGCCTACGATATAGAATTCCCTCTCGGTATAAATCAGAGAACATACATCGCCATTCCAGACGAGACGCCCTGCAACCGGGTTTTCAGAGAGACTTTTTCGCATCAGGGGATCTGGATGGACATCCTTAGGACGAGGCGGCAGCTTGCGCGCGAGGCGGCCATTGTGCCGGTCGTAGGCCGGCAGCGGGCTCGTTTCATCGCTTACTTCGACATATACGTCAAGCCGGGTGCGGAGAACGGGCGGGTTGCGCCCGAGTCGAAACCGCCCGCCGATGAAATCGCTCATTACCTGCAGGCGGAAAGCGGCGTCCAGCCTGGCAGCCCCGTCGTATCGGCTGTTATCAACCAAATGCAGAGCGAGCAGGCAAGCAAGGGGGGGCTTTTGGCCGCAATCTTCAACTACTGCGCCGATACGATTGTCCAGCAAGGCATCGATGCGCCTTCCGATGCAAACGGGACATTGCAGCGCGGCCTGGGAACGACCCTCGGCAGAGCCAGGGCAATGGCGGCATTGTGTCGGGCGGCAAAGATTCCTGCTCGATTAGTCGTGGGCTTCGTCCTGGACTCGACTCAAAATGCCGGCAAACATTACTGGGTCGAGGCTTACTTCAACGGGAACTGGCTTTCTTATGATCCGGAGAACGGCTACGCCGGCGAGCTGCCGGCGCGCTTCCTGCCGATACGTCGCGACGGCGTCGAGATAGTCCGAACTGAGGGTTCGGCAGCCTATAAAGGCAGATACTCAATCAGGCGGCTGCCCTATCCGCCGGCTCTTGGCACCGTCGCGGACAACAGAATCTGGAGCGTCTTCGACCTGACCAGACTGCCGCTCGGTATGCAGGAGGTGATTACCGCAATTCTGCTTCTGCCTGTTGGGGCTCTTGTCACGGCGATACTTCGCAACATTGTTGGGATACAGACCTTCGGGGTATTCACGCCGGCTCTTATAGCCCTCAGCTTTGTGCAGGCGGATTGGCGAACGGGAGCCGTCGTTTTTTTCGTCATTCTCGGCGCCGGCACGGCGGCAAGGTTGATTTTGAACAGCCTAAAACTTCTGGCGGTGGCTCGTTTGGGCGTTATCCTCACTTTGGTGATTCTCTGCATGGTGGCGGCCGTTTCGATTCTGGACTACCTGGGCCTGACGCCCAGCGCCAGCGCCGTCCTGCTGCCGATGGTGATACTGACAATGATGATAGAGCGGTTTAATGTTGCCGTAGAGGAAGACGGCTATCGACAGGCCCTGAAAGTATTCGCCGGGACGCTTGCAGTGGCGCTGTGTTGTCTTTTCGTACTCAGGATCGACGCGCTTGGGAGGCTCGTATTGAGCTTCCCGGAGGTTCAGTTGTTAAATCTCGCCGCCTTACTCCTGATCGGGCGTTATTCCGGCTACAGGCTTACAGAGCTTTGGCGCTTCAAGGAGCTGACTTGAGGCAGGACTTGGAGGTCTTCTTTGGTGCGAATAACTCGTAAGAAATTATTGGCCTGGCCGGGTGAGCTGCGCAGGCAAGGCGTTCTTGGCATAAACCGGCGCAACATCGAGTATTTATTCTCTCTGAACGCCCGTCGTTTGTACGGCCTGGTTGATGATAAGATTATCACAAAGTCGCTTTGCGCCGAAATCGCCGTGCCTGTCCCGCAAACATACGCTGTGATAAACCGTTTCGGGGCTTTCAGAGCCCTGGCGGCAACAATCGGCGAAAGACAGGAGTTTGTGGTCAAACCGGCCAGAGGTTCGGCAGGACGAGGCATATTGATCATTGTCGGCAGGGACGGGGGAAAGTTTCGCACGGCAAACGGAGAGACGATTTCACTTGATGATCTGCAATACCACGTCTCCACGACTCTCTCCGGTCTGTACTCACTTGGAGGCCAGTCTGACCGGGTGCTTGTGGAGCAGCGGATAGTGCTTCATCCGGCTTTTGAGAACCTTGCCGTTGGCGGCACGCCGGACATCAGAATCATCGTCTTATGCGGCGAACCGGTTATGGCCATGCTCCGCCTGCCGACCAAGGCATCCAAGGGACGCGCAAATCTTCATCAGGGGGCTGCGGCTGCGGGCATTGACCTCGATACAGGCAAGACCTTCGGCGGAGTGTGCTGCAACCGTGCCACGACTGTCCATCCTGATACGGGAGCGGCTATTGACGGAGTCACAATACCCTATTGGCGCAGGATGCTCGAGATTGCCGGCAGCGTCAGCCGGGCAGTCAAAATGGGATACCTGGGAGTGGATATCGTATTGGACGTCAATCACGGCCCGCTACTGCTGGAGGCCAATGCAAGACCGGGTTTATCCATACAAATCGCCAACAGGTGCGGGTTATTGCCAAGACTCCGGAGCGCCAGCTCGCAATGACACGCTGTATTTTACTCAAACTGACCCATTTTGTGGTTAAGCCATGGCATAGCCATTTTTTTGACACTGATTTACACAGATTAGCACTGTTTTTAATATATTTTGGATTCCTGCTTTCGCAGGAATGACAGATAGTCTTACCCTGTTGTCGCAACTGTAGTGACATTGAGATGTGACCCAAGAGCGGGCAGTTTGAGTATTTTACCTGATACCGACTACTACTTGGCAGCACCCAGCGCGTGTTGGTTCAATGCAGGGACGGGCTGCTCTTCGCGCTCGACGACGTTCAGGATCACCAGCGACCAAGACAGGAAAATTCCGCCGAGGAATCCGCCGACGTGCGCCATGTGCGCCGTTGGCGTGGCTTGGAGTGTGCCGGCCGTCATGTTCAGCAGGTACCATACCAGGACAATCCACGGCCCCAACAGGCCAAAACGGTTGAAGCAAAGAACGACGTGCAGGCCGAGAATGCCCATAATTGCTCCGCTTGCGCCGATGGCAGGCCTGCCGTCGTAGATTATGTGCGCCACGGCGGAAGCCAGCCCGACAACAAAATATGCAAGAACGTAATTGGCGCTGCCCATCCTTCGGCAGACGTGCCGGCCGAATACCCAGAGGACTATGAGATTGGAGGTTATGTGGATAAGACCTGTGTGCAGCCACAAGTGGCCCACTATCCCTAAGAAGGACCAGTCTTGCAAAATCAGGCTCGATAGATATTGCTGCTTGCCGTCAAAAAGGAATTGAAGCATAAATGTCGTCGAGGCCAGCAGCATCAAAGCGTAGTTGCCGAACGGCACGTCCTGCGGTGAGGTGATTCTTCCGTGAATTATTCGCACAATCCTTTGCCCCGAAAAAGGGTCTCCTTGACCATGATCGATGTTTTGCTTAGACGATCGGATGTGTCCGAGGCGGAATAGTCGGGATCAATAGGGATTGATCACTCGCTGGGCTGCTGGGCAACACTGCCGGTGTGATTATTCCTTTCATCACGACCACTCCTCATGGATACATCTATGGAGGAAGGTGTGGCAGAATTAAGAGCAGTTTCCTTACCACTCTTCCCCAAACTTACCGATGACTATACAGCAAGTACGTGAAATGTCAAGAGAATTATCGGCCTTTTCCGGGGAATGAGGCTAAAATAGTGGGCTGATTGGCGCGGATAATCGAAAATCCGGCTTTTGTTTCATCGTGAATCTGCGTATAATCGCAGGTGAGTGTATAAGACCTCAGTGGACAAAGGCATAAGGTCAAAGATAACGGTGTTTTTCCGAGGGTGCGAGAAGCCGCTTGAAGCGGTATTCGGATAGTACGATGGGTTACTTTCGGGACAATATCGAGGCGTTGAAGGGTTATGAGCCCGGTTTTCAGCCGAAGCAGACCGAGGTCGTCAAGCTCAATACCAACGAGAACCCGTACCCGCCTTCGCCTAAGGTGATGGAGGCCCTCGCCGGTTTGGGCGCTGAGCGGCTTAGGCGGTATCCTGATCCGCTCGGCGACGAGTTCCGGGTAGTGGCCGCGGCTGTCAACGGCGTTCCGGCTGATCATATCATGTGCTGCAACGGGGGCGACGAGCTGCTTACGATTGCATTTCGCGCTTTTTGCGATCAGAAACGGCCTGCTGCCTATCCTGTCCCGACGTATTCGTTGTACCCGGTGCTTGCTAAGCTGCAAGATTGCGAGGCGATTGAGATACCGTTCGATGAGGAGTTTAATCTGCCGGCCAAGCTGGCCGGGACGGGCGCGGCTTTGACTATCGTCTGCAATCCGAATGCGCCTACCGGCAGTCTTGTTCGCATCGAAGAGCTTGCCTCATTGGCTGATGAGCTTACCGGAGTCCTGCTGATTGACGAGGCTTATGTTGATTTCGCGGAGAATAACTGCACGGGATTGGTCAAAGATCTCGACAATGTGATTGTGCTTCGCTCGATGAGCAAGGGTTATTCGCTTGCGGGCATACGTTTCGGATACGCCATAGCTCAGCCGGCCTTGATACAAGGGCTGATAAAGGTCAAGGACTCGTACAACGTGGATGCCGTGGCTATAGCCGTTGCCGCCGCGGCAATGAAGGACCAGGAGTACTTCAAGCAATGCGTCGCAAAGGTCAAGAGCGAGCGCGGCAGGATGCTTGAGGAATTGAGGACCCTGGGATTTGATGTCCCGGCGAGCCAGTCGAATTTCCTGCTTGCGAAATGCAGGGACGGTGATGCCGCCGGGGTCTGTGAGAAGCTTGCCGGGCGGAACATCTATATCAGATACTTTCCTTATCCGGGACTTGAGGACAAGCTGCGAATCACTATCGGCACGGCCGAGCAGAATGATAAGCTGCTTGCGGCCTTGAAAGAGATACTCTCGGAGGGGTCGGTGGGCTGAAGCCCACCCTACGAGTGTTGGGGCTTTGAAAGAGATTGTAACATATGAGATTGCTTCGTCCCTAAGGGACTCGCAATGACAAAGAGCGAGTTCTTCCAGATTGAAAAGAAAGGTATTGTTATGGCAGATAGAATTGCCAAGGTTCACAGGCAGACAAAAGAGACCGAAATTAGTCTGGAGCTTAATCTGGACGGGCAGGGCAAGTACGAGATCGATACGGGCGTGGGTTTTCTGGATCACATGCTTGCGCATCTGAGCAAACATGGCAGGATCGACCTGGTCGTCAAGGCCAGAGGCGACCTGCAAGTCGATGCGCACCATACCGTCGAGGATATAGCGATATGTCTGGGCGAAGGCATGGTCAAGGCCCTGGGCGACAAGAAAGGGATCGCCAGGTACGGACATAGCTCCGTTCCGATGGAGGATGCGCTGGCGAATGTGTCGGTTGATTTGTCCGGCAGGTCGGCCTGCGTCTATAACGTGCAGTACAACACGGAAAGAATCGGCGATTTCGACGTCGAGTGCCTCGAAGAGCTGCTGCGAAGCTTCTCGAATAACGGGAAGTTCAATTTGCATATAAACGTTCCGTACGGAGCCAACAGCCACCATATAGCTGAGGCCGTTTTCAAGGCATTGGGCAAGTCGCTCGGCACGGCAGTCGCCGTTGTCGGAACCGATGTCCCCAGCACGAAAGGGGTATTGTGATCGGCGAGCGTCAACATGAATATCGCGCAGGCATCGGCACGGACATCCATCAGATAGCAGCCGACAGGAAGCTGATGTTGGGTGGAGTGTATGTGCCGTTTCCCGCCGGTCTGGCCGGCCACAGCGACGGCGACGTGGTTTTACACGCCGTTATCGATGCCCTGTTGGGAGCCGCAGGGATGGGCGACATCGGCGGCCTGTTCCCGGATTCAGACCCCAGGTGGAAGGATGCCGACAGTAAGGAGCTTCTGTTCATTGTCAAAGAGCGGCTCGAAGAAAAAAAATGGGAGGTTGTGAATATCGACCTTGTCATACACGCCGAACAGCCGAGGCTCGAACCGGTCAAAGGGCAGATAAAAAGGTGCATCGCCGGGCTCTTGGGGATTGATTTTGCATCGGTAAACGTCAAGGCGAAAACAAACGAGGGCCTCGGCGAAATAGGAGAAGGTCAGGCCATAGCCGCCACGGCGATTGTATTGTTAAGCAAGA
>DATEBC010000110.1:0-5370 GCA_035288065.1 Sedimentisphaerales bacterium
AGGCGAGGCCCAGGGCGGCAGAGTGATTAACTTCAAGGATTATGCCGAGCTGATGGATAGCTGGCTTCTCGAAATCAAATATCCGCAATAAGAGTTGATGCAAGGCAAGCTGTGTCCGACCTTGCAGTGAAATGATGTTAGGATTTGAACGAATCCGGGGCCTGCGACGTTTTGACGCGGGCCCCGTTTCGTTCTGTCGGACTAATGAGCGATTACGCTCGATATCTTGAACACCGGCAGCAGCAGCGCTATCGCTATAGTGCCGATGATGCCGCCAAGAACGGTTATCATCAGAGGCTCAATAAGGGCCATAACGTTCTTGATTGAGGCCTCGAGTTTCTTCTCGTAAAACACCGATACCTTGTCACAGACATGCCCGAGCTTGCCGCTCTTTTCGCCGGCACGCAGCATTTGGATGATCCCCGGCGAGATCAGCTCGCTGCCGGGGGAAATCAATATGGACTCCGAGAGCTGGTAGCCGTCTTGTATCTTGCCATCGACGGCGCCCCAGAGCCGCTGGAAATAGTAATTATCGCATGAGTCCTGTATCACTTCTATGGAATCGAGAAGCCGAACGCCCGTATTCACCATCGTCGCCATAATTCGCATGCTTCGAGTCACTACCATATCGACAAACATAGTCCCAACCACCGGCGTGTGGATCTTGATATAGTCAATAACCTGCCGCCCCGAAGAGGTCCGAGCCCAGTAGTACAGCGCCGTCCCAAGCACAATCAGCCCCGTAACGATCCCGGTCATAGCCTGGAAGTTGCCCAATATGCCGCTGAAGCCCACAAGTATTCGCGTAAGCTTTGGCAACGCGGCCCCTTTGGCCTCGTAGATTTTCATAAACCGGGGCAGGACAAAGAACATTAGCGTGCCCGTTGCAGCCACCGCCATCAGCGCCATTATGAAAGGATAAGTCAGGGCGCCTTTGATCCTCTTGCGGGTCTCAGATTCAAAATTTAGGTAGCCGCTCAGCACGTTGAGCATCTCGGACATCCTGCCCGAAGCCTCCGACGCCTTGACCATACTGATAAACATGGGATTGAAGATTTTCGGATGCTCGGCCAGCGCCTTCGAGAAACACTCTCCGTTCTTGACCAAGTCGGCCAGACTCATGATAATCGCCTTAAATCCTTCGCGTTCGGCCTGTTCTCCGATAGCATCCAGCGCATCGCTGAGCACCACTCCGCTATCGAGCATGACCGATAGTTGCGTAGTAAAGAGTATCAGCTCGGCCGATTTGACCTTTACGCTCCCAGGCCGCACAGGCTGGGACGACCGCAACGACCCCGACTCCACAGACTGACCCTGAGATCGCGAGCCTGATTCGCCGCCCTTGACCGACCCTGGGATACCCTCTGCACGCTCTTGGCCTGACCCGGCGAAAACAGAGTCATTAATCGCATCGGCAATGCCCAACTGCCCGGCTGGCTTTGTTGCTAACTGGCTCATTTGCTTACATCCCAGTAAAATGCCCAACCTGACTAAGCTTCAACAGACTCAATTCCTACAATGTTAGCCACTTTAGGCACTTTAGCTCACTTTACTTCATCCGCCCAGGCGGATTTCGCTTCGCTCAACTTTTGTTCACTCTTGACTATTCTACTATTCGCCCTCAGTCGTCCTTAATACTTCCTCGACCGATACAATCCCGGCTTTGACCTTCTCAATACCGTCGGCCTGCAGAGGAACCATCCCGTTCTTCAGAGCCGCATTTCTGAGCTTTTTAAGCCCCACTCGCTCACTGATCATTTCCATAATTTCTTCATTGGGCACAAATAACTCATGAATCGCGATGCGGCCCGCGTAGCCGGTGTTCCGGCATTTCTTGCAGCCGACGCCCCGGAAGAACTTTACCGTCTCGCCCCCCGCACCTTCCACAATCTTCCTGATGCTGGACGAAGGCTCATATTCGCTCTTGCAATTCGCGCATATCTTCCGAACGAGTCGCTGAGCGAGAACCGCTGTCAGAGAAGCGCTGACAAGATAAGGAGCCACCCCCAAATCCAGTAAACGAGTAACCGCCCCGGGAGCGTCATTCGTATGCAAGGTTGACAACACCAGGTGCCCGGTCAGAGCCGCCTGAACCGCGATACTCGCCGTGGCTTCGTCACGAATCTCGCCGACCATTATTATATCCGGGTCCTGCCTCAACAGACTGCGCAAAGCCGTTGAAAATTCAAACCCAGCCTTCTGGTTCACCTGAAACTGGTTTATGCCGGCCATATTGCACTCCACCGGATCTTCGACAGTGCAAATATTAACTTCCTCGCTGTTCAACTCGGCAAGCGCCGCGTAAAGAGTCGTATTCTTGCCGGACCCCGTCGGACCTGTAACCAGAACAATGCCGTTGGGAGCCTGTATGACCTTTCGAAATAGCTTCAGGTTCTCGTACGTAAAGCCCAGCGACTCGAAATTGAACAGCACCTTGTGCGGATCAATCACTCTGATAACAACCTTCTCCCCGAAGCTGCCCGGCATAATGGACACACGCAAGTCTATGGGCCTGCCCTCAACCATGACGTGAATGCCTCCATCCTGTGGCAGACGCCTCTGTGCAATGTCGAGCTCCGCCATAATTTTGATCCGGGAAACGATTGCAGGGTGCATCTGGAACGGCGGACGTATCTTCTCATACATCTTTCCGTCAACCCTGTATCGAACACGCAGTTTCTTGTCGTCAGGCTCTATATGAATATCGCTGGCGTTCTCCCTGACCGCGTTGTAAAGCAGGTAATTAACAAGCTTGACCACCGGCGACTGCCCCGCTATCTCCTCAAGGTTGCTTATATCCTGCGTAATATTCTCTATCAGCGTGAAGTCTTCCAGCCCCTCATCGTCGATGATATCGTCGATAACAAAGACGTTCGCCGCCGGAAGATAAGTCTGCAAGGTAGCCTTGATATCTTTCGTCGTGGCGCATACCACCTGCACCTTGCACCCGCTTATCCGCTCAATCTCGTCTATCAGGAAGACGTTCGTCGGCTCGTTCACCGCAACCGTAAGAACGTCATAAACCTTGAACAGAGGCAGAACAATATGCTCCTCAAGGAAATCGCGAGGCAGAATTTCAATCGCTTTGACGTCGCATATTTTCGGGCCGACCTGTGCGTACGGAACGCTGTATGCCTCCGCCAGAGCAGAAGCTATCTGGTTCTCCGTGCAGTAGTTCATCTCAACCAGAAGCTCGCCAAGCAGCTTGCGATGGCCTTTGTCCTGCTGCTCGGCCAATGCCTTGTCAATCTGCTCGGCGCTCACAATGCCCCGTGCAAGCAGCAACTGGCCAAGCTGCATCTTGTTTTCTGTAGCAATCTGGCTCATGCCTTCTATCCCGTCGCCCATCTCTCGTATATTTCGTTTAGCCGCCGCCGGCACTTGTCCCTTGGGGACGGCGGCGTTCCTGTAGGGTACTACGCAAAACTCTTAACCGCCTCGGCAAGCTCCGTGTAGTGGTCGAATTCGCCATCGAGCCGGGTGATTTCCAGCACCTTCAGGCAGTTCTCATCCAAACCTGCAAGCCTAAGCTCGCATCGGCTCTCGTTACAGTAATCCCGCGCCCATAACAACTGCTCCAATCCCCGGCTGTCGATAAACCCGGCGCCGCTCATATCAAGCACTACGCCGGTTTTCTGCCTGCCGATGATCTCAGTGATCGTGCTGCGAAACAACTCGCAGGCGTCTCCGTCCAGCTCGCCCTGCAGCTCCACCACCGTTACATCGTTATAGTCTTGTGTATTGATTTTCATCGAATCAAAGTCCCAACAGCCGCGGCGCCATAATCGGCAAAATCCTCATTCTCATAAGGCCCTGAAAAGCCCGGACCACACTGCAGAATCTCCCACAGCCTGTAAACATCGCTTCTCAAAAACACCCCGCCCACCTTTTCGTCAAACTGGGTGCCCAATCCCTTCTCAATTTCCCCAAGCGCCTGTTCAACGGTCATTGCCTCGCGATAAATGCGCTTCGACGTCATTGCGTCGAAGCTGTCGGCCAGACCAACAATCTTACCTATCAGAGGAACTTGCTCGCCTACCAGACCGTCAGGATAGCCGCGACCGTCAATGCGTTCATGATGACATAAAACCCCGGGAACAATATCACGCATCTGCTTTATTTCACGCAAAATGCCCGCTCCTATGGAAGGATGCTTCTTTATGCAGTCGAATTCCTCGTCCGACAGCCTGCCCTTCTTGCGAAGCACCGATTCATCAACGCCGATCTTGCCTATATCATGCAGCAAGCCGGCCAAATAAATCCTGTGTATCTGCTCGTTTTCCATAGGCTCAGTCTCGGCGAGCCTCTCGGCAATCCAGAGGGAGATAAACGCCACCCTTTCAGAATGTCCTCTCGTGTACTGATCCTTAGCATCGATGCTGCTCGTAAGCGCCTTCAGCGAACCTATGAATAACTCCTTCAAGTCTCCGAATAGTCTGCCGTTCTCTATAAAGACCGCACAACTGTTGGCTACTGAGTTGAAGAGTTTTACATCGATACTGTCGAAGTCCGGCTTGCCGAGTCTGTTTGTCGCGACCATAAGCCCTATCATGCGCGTGCCATCCTGGGTCTTGTCTGTAGCATGAGACTCAGCCTTATCGACTCCGCACAAAGGCACGGCCATAATATTCCTTATATTGGCCGGCCAGTCATATTTGAAAGGACTGTCCACCTCGCTGTCCAATAGAGCCTCGCGCCCGCAGCCGATTTCTTCGACTAATCGGCTGTGCAGAATAGCCGCCGTTTCCTCGCCTATATCGATCAATCCCCACCCGGCCGCAACTGTCAACTGGTGTCCGTCTTCAGCCTTCTTTTCAAGCAGTATCGCGATGCCCTCAACCGGAATAATCTCCGTAAGACTGTCACAAGCCATCTGAAGAAAGTTGGCGTCGCGCTCAGTCACCCTCATATTCGTGCTGAGCTTGTGAAGCAGCACCAACTCTTCATAAGTCTGAGCAAGCTCCGTGCCCACCATCTCAATCTGCTCATCCGCTCGCGTGGAAGCCTGAAAGTTCTCTACAAGAAGCCTTAGCATTTCCATCCAGTATGAGTCGCCGCCCAAATCCGCCGAGGCGGATGGCAAGCCCCCAACTTTATGTTCCGGGCTAAAGCCCCCAACTTTATGTTGGGGGTTAGAACCCCCAGGCCCCACGGGCGCCTGGCGGGGATGAACCTGGGGGCCTGCGATTTTGCACACCGCATCGCCGCCGCCCAGATCGATCATGACCACGCCGGAGGCTTCGACCGATATGCCCCCTCTCAAAGCTGCGGCAAGAACCACGTTTTCATCGCCAAACCGCCACACCGGAACATCGCCATTGCGACTCTCGCCGTTGCTCTGATCGAGGACCCGGCGCCCAAGCGCCTCCA
>DATEBC010000111.1:0-3605 GCA_035288065.1 Sedimentisphaerales bacterium
TAAAGAACCTTGAGCGGATTTACCAGGCGGTCGGCGACAAGGTGCAGGTGCTCCACATGGACGGGACGGACCTGGCCTCGCAGAACAGCCTGTTCTGTTCGCCGGATACGTACAGGGAGCTGTATCTGCCGCACAGCAGGAAACTGAACGACTGGATACACGCCTACACGAAGTGGAAGACGATTAAGCATTGCTGCGGGGGCTGTGAACCGCTGATCGAAGGATTCATAGATGCAGGTTTCGATATCCTCAACCCCGTTCAGACTTCGGCCAAGGGTATGGACCCGAAAAGGCTCGTTGATAAATACGGCGGCAGAATAGTATTCTGGGGCGGCGGCGTCGATACCCAGCAGACTCTGCCCTTCGGCACGGCGGATGAGGTCCGCCGGCAGGTCGCCGAACGGGTCGAGATATTCGGGCAGACAAAGGGATTCGTCTTCAATCCTATCCATAACATCCAGTGCAATACGCCCGTCGAGAACGTCCTGGCGATGTTCGAGGCCCTCGGCAGAAAGGTCTGAAAGGGGGAAATAATGAGCGAGTCACGAAGGCCACACAAGATGGGGGGAATTTCATTAGCGGTCGTCGCTGCAATATTCTTCGGTCTGGCGTCGAGTTCCTTCGCAGCCAAGACCGGGGCGAGGAAGGTCATCGACTTGAACGGCGAGTGGGAGGTCGAGCAGGGCGGTATGGATTCCGCCCCGGGGCAATTCGGCCATAGGGTCCCGGTCCCCGGATTGGCGGATATGGCCGAGCCTGCATTTGCCGAGGTGGGCAAGAGAAGCGAAAAGCGCGAGGCGTTCTGGTATCGCCGCACCTTCAAGGTCAAAGGAGAAATTCCCGAATTCGCCATCCTCAAGATTCAAAAGGCAAGGTACGGCACGAAGGTCTGGCTCAACGGCAAGGTCGTCGGCGAGCACCTGCCCTGCTTCACGCCGGCCCTGGTGGATGTCAAAAGAATGCTCAAAGGCGACGGAGAGGAAAATGAGCTTATCATACGCCTCGGCGCGGATCGTGAATCTATCCCGGAAGGCCAGCCGGGCGGGTGGGACTTCGAGAAATACAAATACATTCCCGGCATCTACGATTCGGTCGAGCTAATCCTTACGGGCAGGCCCTACATTGCGAACGTTCAAACCGTGCCGGACATCTCCACTGGAAAAGTCAGAGTAGTCACTGAAATCCAATGGCCCGACAAGTCAGGCCCCGGCTCAGTAACTTATCAGGTCGTCGAGGCCAAAACGGGCAAGTCCGTTGGATCTCTGGAGGTCTCGGATGTGCCTTTCAGCTCCGACCAAACGACTAAGCTCGACGTCGTTATTCCGATTGAGGACTGTCGGCTGTGGTCGCCGGAGGACCCTTTCCTGTATGAGCTGAAGGTCGATACCGGCGGCGACGAGGTCAAGGTTCGCTTTGGTATGCGGTCGTTTCGATTCGACCCGGAGAGCCGGCGGGCGATTCTCAACGGCAAGCCCTACTACATGCGGGGAACGAACGTCTGCGTATATCGCTTCTTCGAGGATGATGCCCGCGGCGACAAGCCCTGGGACAGGAAATGGGTGCGACAACTGCACCGCAAGTTCAAGACCATGCACTGGAACTCGATTCGCTACTGCATAGGCTTTCCGCCGGAGCTTTGGTATGAAATCGCCGATGAGGAAGGCTTTTTGATTCAGGATGAGTTTCCCATTTGGCTGCTGGACAAGGCGCCGGAGGATCCAAAGGCCGAAAAGATCATCCCCGAATATATCGAATGGATGCGCGAGCGATGGAACCACGCCTGCGTCGTAATCTGGGACGGACAGAATGAGAGTGTCACCAGGGAGACGGGCAAGGCCATCGGAGCGGTTCGGCGCCTGGATCTGTCCAATCGTCCGTGGGAGAACGGCTGGGCGGAGCCGCAGAACCCGACCGACTTCGTCGAGGCGCATCCTTATCTATTCAGCAAGGGCTGGCAGGGCAAAGAGTCATTTCGTCTAAAGGATATGGCAAAGGTTTCCGGGATGCCTTATCTGCACGACGCCCAGAAGACACTGGGCGTTCCCATCGTCATCAACGAATATGGCTGGCTGTGGCTCACCCGCGACGGCGAGCCTACTTGCCTGACCGACAACGTCTATAAGAGCCTGCTCGGGCCGGATTCCACCACAGAGCAGCGGCGCGAGCTCTACGCCAAATACCTGGCCGCCCTGACCGAATTCTGGCGGGCCCACCGCGAGTGTGCGGGCGTATTGCACTTCTGTGGGCTGACCTATTCGCGGCCCGGCGATAAGCCCAGGCCCGAGGGCGGAGCAACGAGCGACCACTTCGTCGATCTTGAAAAGCTCAAGTTCGAGCCGAATTTCGAGAATTGCGTTCGCGACGCCTTCTCGCCGGTCGGAATTATGGTCGATTTCTGGGACGAGCAGGTCGCTCGCTCTGCCGAGAGGCAAATCAAGGTCTTCGTTATCAACGACTTGTATGAAGACCGGCAAGAGACGGTTGAGCTGCGAATTGTCCGCGGCAAGAAGGTTGTCTCCAACCAGTCGAAACCCTGCACAGTGGCGAGCCTGGGCCGAGAGATACTGACTTTCGATCAGATATTCCCGGCCGAAATCGGCAGATACCGGCTCGAGGCGCAGTTGATTTCGAAGGCGGGCAAGGGCGCGACAAGTTTCAGAGAATTCCAGATCGCTGCGGGCAAGGAATGACAACATCTATGGTTCTCAAACTGGCCGGTTTTCAAGAGAACGGCACGATAAGTCCTTATGCAACAGCAAGATAACCGAGTATGTCATTCCCGCGAAAGCGGGAATCCACTGAGCCTTCGCGCTGCTGGATACCTGCTTTCGCAGGTATGACAAGGCGAACCGGTCAGTTTGAGTATGGTTTGGGAAAGATTGCCCAGCCAACGCTGCTATTGTGTATGAAATACGGACAAGACATGGAAGACCGAGAAGTGAGACTTGCTTCAGGAACGCGTCGCGATTTTCTAAAGGCCGCCGGGGTTTGCGCCTCGGCGTTTGTAGTTTCAGGCTGCATGCCGGGCGCCAAGAAATCAGTCGATAAAACATCGCGCGACAGGCCCAACATTCTCTGGATTACGTGCGAAGATGTAAGCCCGCAGTATCTCGGATGCTACGGCGACGACTATGCTACTACGCCGAATCTCGACAAGTTTGCAGCTCAAGCGGTGCGATACAGCAACGCATTCGCCACTGCGCCGGTTTGCGCGCCTGCGCGGTCGTGTCTTATTACGGGCGTTTATGCGACCTCGACGGGGACACAGCACCTGCGCTGCGACGTCAAGCTGCCGCGAAAGATAAGATGCTTTCCGCGACTGCTCCGCGAGGCCGGGTATTACTGCTCCAACAATTACAAGAAGGATTACAACTTCAAGGACGTCGGCGTCTGGGACGAATCGAGCCAAACGGCTCACTGGCGAAATCGCAAGCCGGGCCAGCCGTTCTTCAGCGTCTTCAACTTCACCTCCACGCATCAGGGCCAGATCAACGGTTCGGATGAGGAATTCTTTGCAAACTACCGTTCAAAGCTAAGAGTTGAGGAGCGGCACGAAGGCGACAAGATAACCCTGCCTGCCTACTACCCCGATACGCCTCTCGTGC
>DATEBC010000112.1:0-2587 GCA_035288065.1 Sedimentisphaerales bacterium
GGGACAACGGGCCGCCGGACCCGGATTTGAGCGATTTTGTGAAAGACTGCAACGAGAAGTATGCGTATCCCAGGATAATAGTATCCACGGCAAGCGAGATGTGCCGGGAGCTTGAGAAGCGATACGGCGACAGTATTCCGAAGGTGGCCGGAGATTTTACGCCATACTGGGAAGATGGCGCCGGGTCGTCCGCACGGGAAACCGCGGTGAACCGCGAAGCCGCCGAGCGTCTTGTCCAGGCCGAGGCCCTGTATGCAATGCTCAATCCGGGCGGCTATCCGGCTGAGGAGTTCTACGAGGCCTGGCGCAACGTCATCCTCTACGATGAGCATACCTGGGGCGCCCATTGCAGCATAAGCCAGCCGGACAGCGATTTTACCAACGCCCAGTGGAAGATCAAACAGGCCTTTGCCCTCGACGCCGACACCCAGTCCCGCAAGCTGCTGAGCGATTCGCTGGCGCGGCGTCGAGCGGAGACCGGCAAAATAACAACCGTCGATGTCTTCAATACCTGCTCCTGGGAGCAAAGTGACCTGGTTATCCTTCCGAAGAACTGGAACCTGGGCGGCAACGTCGTTGTTAATTCTCGGGGAGAAATTGTCCCCACTCAACGCCTCTGCACCGGCGAAATCGCTTTTATCTCAAGAAACGTCCCATCGCTTAGCGCCGAGCGTTTTACTCTTAAGGCATCCGCTCTGCCGAGCAAGTCCTCGCCCGCGTTGGTCGAGGCGAGTTCCGCGACACTGAGCAACTATTATCTGACCGTCAAGATTGATGAAGCGACCGGTGCGATTTCGAGTCTCAAGCACAAAAACATGGGCGACGATCTCGTCGCAGGCAAGGGAGGCATCGGCTTGAACGACTACTTTTATGTATCTGGGAGGGACCCAAAAGATCTGCAACGGAACGGTCCGGTTACAGCTACCGTCAAGGAGGCGGGGCCGTTTGTCGCCTCGCTCGTGATAGAATCCGATGCGCCGGGCTGTCGTAAGCTGTCGCGCGAGGTGCGGGTTATAGCCGGCTTGGACCGCGTGGATATAATCGACACTATCGACAAGGAGAAGGTTTACCAACAAGAAGCCGTGCACTTGGCCTTTGCTTTCAACGTGCCGGAGGGCGTAATGCGAATGGATGTTCCGTGGGGCGTAGTCCGCCCGGAGCTGGACCAGTTGGCCGGCGCCTGCAAGAATTATTTCACGGTCCAGCGGTGGGTCGATGTGTCCAATGAGAGGCTGGGCGTGACGCTGGCGGTGATCGATGCCCCGCTGATAGAAGTCGGCGCTATTACCAACGATCCTTGGGGAGGCGTGGGCTGGATAGAGAAGCTCGAGCAGACGACGACGCTTTATTCTTATGTGATGAACAACTATTGGGAGACCAACTACAAGGCTTACCAGGATGGTCCGACTGTCTTCCGGTATTCGATTCAGCCTCACGGGAATTTCGATGCGGCGCAGGCGGCGAAATTCGGCGTCGAGCGCAGCCAACCGTTGATAGCTGTGCCCGTTGACGAGGAGACTGAGGTTCAACGTCCGGCTTTCAGCGTCGAGCCTGCGAATTTAATAGTAACGGCGTTCAAGCCGAGCGAGGACGGCAAGGCCCGAATCATTCGGCTATTCAACGCAGGCCAGAGAAGAGAGAAAGTCAGGATTACCTGGGCTAAGCCGGCGCCTGAAGAGGTATGGCTGAGCAACCTGGCCGAAGAACAGGCATCGAAGCTGAGCGGGCAGGTAGAGATGGCGCCTTATGAGTTTGTTACGCTGCGAGTCCCGCTTGGCAAATAGGAGTGTTGAATGACATCGAGAGAGCGTGTCTTGGCAGCGTTAAAGCATCGGCGGCCCGATCGTGTGCCGGTTGATTTCTCCGGGCATCGGTCTTCTGGCATCGCGGCGATTGTGTACTCAAAGTTGCGGGACTACCTACGGCTGCCCAAGAAACCGATTCGCGTCTATGACGTCGTACAGCAACTGGCGATTGTCGATGAGGACGTGCTTGAGCGCTTCGGCGCGGACACGATCGAATTAGGCCGAGGCTTCGCGCTGGATGACGAATCGTGGTCGCCCTGGCCCCTTCCCGACGGCACGGCCTGTTTCGTGCCCGCCTGGACGAAAATTGAAAGAGAGGCGGCACGGTGGGTTATTCGTTCGAGAACCGGCAGAATCCTGGCCCAGATGCCCGACGGGACGTTGTATTTCGAGCAGACTCATTATCCTTTTCTCGACGGCGACGACGATACCGAGGCGGTTTGCAGCGCGCTCGAAGAATGTATGTGGACGGCGGTTGCAGGCCCGCCCGGACCGGTGGATAACAAGACACTGCGCGAGGGGGCAAAATCACTCCGCAGCAAAACCAGCCGCGCGATAATAGGGCTGTTTGGGGGGAACCTGTTTGAAATAGGCAGCTTTTTGTACCGTAACGACAAATTTATGATGATTCTGGCCGCCGAACCTAAGCGGGCGCATCGCTTCCTCGATAAGCTGGTGGAGATTCACTTAGCCAACCTCGAGAATTTCCTCGCTGCTGTCGGCGCTTATATCGACATAATTCTCTTCGGCGACGACCTGGGTATGCAGACCGGCCCGATGAT
>DATEBC010000113.1:0-5597 GCA_035288065.1 Sedimentisphaerales bacterium
CTGAGCAGTTAAAGGTCTTCGACGAGCTGCCCGCCGACCAGATCAACACCACTATCCAGGATTCATTCGTGCCCAAGGCCCCGCCCCCCGCCGTCCCCCAGTCGCCTCAAGAATGGAAACAGCAGCGCGACTCCTGGACCAACGCCCTGCTGGAAAAGGTCTTCCGAGGCTGGCCCACCGAAACCGAAGCCGGTCCACTCGACATCAAAGAGGCATTCTCCGCACAGCAACACGGCATCGACCTCAAAGCCTTCGATTTCACAAGCCAGCCCAACGTCCGCCTCCGCCTATATCTCTTTCGCCCGACCGGTCTCGAAACAGTTGAGAAACTTGCTCTAAACATCCCCGATGCAGCCGAATCTCAGAACTGGCTTGCTGATATACGCATCGGCTTCCTCGACGAGCCTCCCGCAAACGACCCAATCTCTGGAGCCGAATTGGAGACCCTGCAGAAAGACTCCCAATCAAGAATTAAAGAGATCTGCCAGAATTTGGAGAAGGAACAAACCATTCTCGTCGTGATGGCGCCGAGAGGCCTCGGCCTCGACGCCTGGAACAACGACGAGCGCAAGCAGACCCAGATTCGCCGCCGTTTCATGCTCCTCGGCCAGACGGCTGACGGAATGAGAGTCTGGGACGCCCGCCGGGCAATCCAGGTTTTGCGATCCATAGACTCATTGAAAGAAATCCCGCTCACCGTTGAAGGACGAGGCACAATGGCCGGCATCGCCCTGTACGCCGCTCTCTTCGAACCGAACATCCAAGCCCTGCGCCTTTGCAATCCGCCCCATTCTCACGACGAAGGCCCGATTTTCCTGAACGTGCTCAGATACCTCGATATCCCCCAGGCGATGGCAATGGCCGCCGAGACTACCCAGGTGCGAGTCCACAAGGACGACGAATTCGAATGGCAGTTCCCAAAAGACGCAGCCCGCAACCTGGCCTGGCCCGAAAAGCAATTCGAGTGTCTTTCCTCCAAACAAGACTAATACTCTTCAAATTTGATTTTGTGGCCGTCGTCATTGCTTCGTCGGCCCCTGTGGATTCCTCGCGATGACAATTCAGGATTTTTAGATGTCATTACGAGGCCCTTAGGACCGTGGCAATGACGCCTGAGACTCTCAAATTGTCATTGCGAGGAGCGAAGCGACGAAGCAATCTCATTACCCCATAGTAGCGAGATTCATGAAACGCGGTACTCGCGTCCCTTAAAGCGCTTGCCGAAAACACAGAGCCGACCATAATTCCTTCGCCCGATAACATAGTGGCGTTTTCTATACCTTTTTTGAAATAATTCTAACGCGCAGCGAACATTTTGCTTGACTTGGCGACCGCCATCAGGTATAATAAAAAAACTAAATGGGGGTTTAGTGTTACTTGCACTGTCTTTGAATATTTGGGGCACGGATTACTTTGCAGCTTGTACGGCACGAGGCGTTTGTCTCAGTGTCACTGTCCGGCAAATGGGGGTTATGAAAATTGAGCATTTCAGTCGCCAAACATTCAAGCAAACGCAAGGGACACCGCTCCGGACAAATACGCTTTTGACCGACAAGCAAAACCGGCGAAGTAGCCGAGTGACGTAATAGGGCAGTTCCGAACAGAAGATCAATCAAAAGGCCCAGGCAATGAACAGGTTACTGCCGCCTGTCCGCCGGCCGCAAATTCTTGGGGGTGGGTATTATGAAAAGCACAAAGAAACTGCTCATTGGCTTGGTCGCGGCAATCTCGCTTCTTCTCGCTCAAAGCGCGCCGGCTGTGCCGATATTTCAAGTCTATATCGACGGCGCAGCGACCGATACTATGGAGCCCGACGAGGATACCTGGGTCATCACCAGCAGCGCCTTTGACCTGATAGTATCCGGCGCATACGAGCCTTCGACCATAAGCCTCACCGAGGTAACGCTGCTGATTTCCGTCCCTGATGGCGAAACAGGAACGATCTCCATCACCGGCGGCGACGCAGCGCTGCTTACCGAAAAAACCGCCGTGCCCGACGGTTACTTCAACCCCAACGTCGATGCCGTCCTCGACCTGATCGAAGACGATCTCGGCAATGACGGATTCTCGGACAAGGATTTCCTCCCCGAAGGCGTCGGATTCAACAACCACTACCCCTTCAAGTCGGATATCTCCAACTTCGTCCTCTACGACATAGGCAGTTTCGCCAAGTCATCCGATGCCGTTTCCAACTACTCCACCGACGAGCCTATCGCCTACAACGTCGCCGACGGCCAAGAGAAGATTTACTCGGTGCTTGTGGAAGGATTTTCATCGGTGCATTTCGACGTCTATGGATACGTCCAAACCAAAGAGAACGGCATGTGCGACTCAACCTGGGCCATCAACCCCGCTTCACATGACGCCGCATATATGGTGCCCGAACCGGCCACAATACTCCTGCTCGGACTTGGCTCAACCGTCCTGGTCAGACCGCGAAAAAAACAGCGAAGACGCTAAACAAACCGGGCCGCATCTTCGACCCGGCGCATTGGGCGGCCTCGGCTAGTTCCCCGCCTTTTGCCGCGAACCGCCGTCATTGCCAAATCGTATGATACTTAGAACTGAGTATAGGGCTGGGGCATTTTCCTCTCTCCTCTCACTCCTCTGCAGCCTCAGCCCTATCTTTGATTGCACAAAGCAAAGGCTCCTGAACCGACGCTTCTTGAATGACTGGGTCTTTACAGACTCGTATGCTCATCCGTATCGGCCACGAACCGACCGGTTGTAGTGCTGTAGTGCCAGGCGTGCGTCCCCCCGCCGACGACGCCGTCGATCTCGACTGTGTCAAGATCGTTAAACGGGTTTGTCGGAATCCTTGGAACATAAGGACCGTAAGCCCCCCCCGCGTCCAACGCGCCGTTTTTGTCCGTCTTCTGCGTCATCGCCTGCTCAAAGCTAACCCCCGCGGCACTGCCGGGCAGACTGTCGTTATGCTGAATCTTGTATAGCCCGACCTGGACACGCATAACCTGCAAATCAGAACAAAGCCGGGAAGTCTTGGCCTCCGTTGCTGCGGGCTTGAACTGAGGAATAACTATCGCGCCAAGGACGCCGAGTATGACCACTACGACAAGAATCTCAACTAATGTAAAACCACTTTCAGCTTTCACTTTCTTGGCCCTCTCTATTCTCATCATTTGTACCGATAACACCCCGGAGAACCGTGTTTTGCAGCCCTCGGCCGCAAGGCCCTGCTGAAACCAACCTTGCCGGTTCCGTTCGACCAAATGGCCAAACACGCCACATTATGGCTATGCCATGGCTTAACCATCACAGGACCACAAAGGCAATGACCTCTTGCCCTCGGAATTTGTGCCTATAGACCCGATTTTTCTGCTCAATCAGGCCTGCACGTATTCCGATACCACTGTTGAAAATATACGAATTGGCTCGCTCAAAGCAAAAAGGATAAAAATGACTATTCAACATCCCCCGGAAAATCTCATAGTCGTTGATTTGCCCTCCAAAGAGCTCCAGATTGCCGACGAGCTTAGAGCCGTCAATGAGATTATCGGCGAAAACCCCGAATGCGACGTAATAATTGACTTCTCCAGCGTTGAGGCAATAACATCTTCGAGCCTCAGCAATCTCCTCATACTCAGGGGCCTGCTCGTCGGGCGAGGACGTCGCCTGATTCTGTGCAATGTCTCGTTCATTACCAAGTGCGTCTTCAATGTTGCAGGCCTCGAAAACGTCTTCGAGTTTGTTCAAGACATGCCTGCCGCAGCAGCAGCCGTTCACGGCCCCAACTGACGGGCGCCCAAAGTCGCCACGCTCCCCATCCGCACCGACGCATCGAAATTGTCCTCAGAGGTTCTCCCGCACGTGCTTAACGGCATTGTTGAATATCGTCATCCAATCGGGATCGGCATCCTTTTCTCTCCGCGTCCACCGGGGATGCTGAGTCGCCCGCACAAACCTCTCCGGATGAGGCATAAGCCCCAGAACCCTGCCGGTGCCGTCCGTAAGCCCGGCTATCGACTCGATTGACCCGTTCGGATTAACCGGATACTCCCCCTCCTGCCCATCCTTATCCACGTACTTAAACGCAATACGGCCCTCAGACTTCAGCCTCTCCAATGTCGCCTGGTCTTTAGTAACTACTTTGCCTTCGCCGTGCGCTATCGGCAGGTATATCTGCCTGCCCCGCTCGATGAAAACGCACCGCTCGCTCTGCGGAGCCAGATAGACCCACCTGTCCTCGAACTTGCCGCTGTCATTGTAGGTGATAGTAACTGACTGATTATCAGCCTTCAACAACCTTTCTTTCTCTGTGTTCTCCCTGTCCCTTGGGGATATACCCTCAGTGGCTGATTCTTTGCAGTCGCCCGGAAGAATGCCCGCCTTGACCAGGACCTGGAAACCGTTGCATATCCCCAGCACTAATTTGCCCGCATCGATGAACTTTTCAACAGCCTCGCTGAGGTGGTGCACGACCTGATTAGCCAGAATCTTGCCCGCGGCAACGTCGTCCCCGTAGCTGAACCCGCCGGGAAAAACGATTATCTGGAAATCATCCAGCATGCCCTTATCCTCGATTATCCTGTTTATATGCACCCGCTGCGCCTTTGCCCCGGCCAGTTCCAGCCCATATTCAGTCTCCATATCGCAATTTATCCCCGCCGCACGCAATACTATCGCTCTGACCTGTGCCATTTGCTACTTTCTCACTTTTGCCTTCTTACCCATCTACAACCTGGAACCCTATTTCGTTGCCCCAAACAAGTCCCACACAACTTCATCAACCTCCTGCTCAAGCCCGTACACCTTGGCTTCATTCCCCTCAGCCTTAACCTTGTGCAGCATCTTTGAAAGTTCACTGAGCTTCGCATGCGTCCCGTTCTTCGGATTGAACTTGGGTACTCCCACGTTCTCCATCACCGAGGGCGCCCCGAACCCACGCCCTGCCGACGAATACGACCTTATGAACTCTCGAACAGGCGCAGAGTTGATGACCGCACAAAGGTAGTGCGCCTCGTCTTCATTCTGTGCGGCAAAAAACGCCGTCGTATCCGTCGGTATCATCATCTTCCATCCGAAATCTGTCTTCGCCTGGCTAACCACAGCCGCCACCAGATCGCCTGCCATTCGCTTCCATACAACCTTGTAGCGAGCCACAGTGTACTTACCTATCCCGAACATCGCATAAAATGCGGTGCGTTCAGCCAATTCCCTAACTGTCCGGGACCCCCGCGACAGCAAGACATCCTTGAACCTCGTGAGGTAGTTAAATGTGTACGGCCAATCCTTCTTCACTCTCTTTTCACTGTACGGCTCGCTCTTCTCTGGGTCCTGCACCATTAGTACGTACACTCCCCTCTTGGCGCTCCAGCGGCTAATATCGCTGCCGCGCACAGCCGGATAAACCAAATCCGCCTCTATCCTCTCTTGCACATGCCCTATTCTTCGTTTGCCCTTCTCCGCAAGGTTGCGAACTATTAAATCCCCGTTTGACAGAATCTCCTTAACGTCGAGCAGAAAAACGCCGTAGGGTTCAACACGAGCACCAAGCCGAGCTTGGTAGGCGTTCTTCCCCTCTATCTTGTTCAAACGCCCATCGCCTGCCTTCAACGTCTTCCACGACCCGTTGTCCT
>DATEBC010000114.1:0-3851 GCA_035288065.1 Sedimentisphaerales bacterium
AGCTTTGTCTTGCCGCCTTTGCCATCTCGAGCAGGGCGGCGGCGAGGCAGTTGTGGAATTTGGCCGAGATAACGCCGCTTGGCACTTGATTTTGCACGTCGGCGACCAGTTCTCTCATCATTTTGCTCAGATCAAGTGTGAGAGGTCCGTCGGTTTCGCTGATTAGTTCAAAGCCGTAGTTATCTTCGACGCCGGCTTCGATGATTGCTTCAAGGGCCATCGGCAGTTGTGCGTCGAAGTGATTGTAGTTGCCAAGGCCCAGCATTGCAGCGACGGCGTCGAATACGCGGCCCAGGCTGGACGTTCTGACTGTATTGACGCCTTTTTCAAGTTGCTGCAATATCGTCCGCTGCTTGGCCCGGTCCGGCTCAATCCGCCCAAGCAGTGATTCGAATTCGCCCGATTTGAGATCATCTCCGAAAGCCTTCTTCAATAGCGACAAGGTGGGCCGTATGGCCTCTTTGCTTGCCTTATCCGCCCCGGCGAGGTCGTAATAGGCCAGATGGCCGAACCGCTCGAACTTCTCCAGCGATGCGATCATGCACTCGCAGCCCCAAATTGCCCCATCGGTTCCGTATCCCGTGCCGTCGCATACCAATCCGATAACCGGGCCGGGAATTCCATGCTCGGCCAGAACCGAGGCAATATGTGCCCAGTGGTGCTGGACTTCTATCGTCTCCAGGCCGGTCAGCGAGAGGGCGTACTGAGTGGATAGATACCCAGTGTGGAGGTCGCAGACCGCGATTTTCGGCTCGACCTCGAACAATCCCCGCAGATGCTCGATTGAGCTGATATAGTGATGATAGACCTCCGCATCCTCCAGATCGCCTATGTGCTCACTGCATATAAGCTGGTTTTGCTTTGCGAAGCAGAACGTGTTTTTTAAGTCCGCCCCAGCTGCGAATATGTCGTCCCGGCTGCTGTGTGCGGTTATTATCGGAGTTGGCACATATCCTCTTGCCCGTCTTAACAGCACCGGCTGCTGTTTGACAAAATGGATAACCGAATCATCGACTTGGCGGTAAATCTCCCTGTCGTGCATCAGGAAAGCGTCGGCAACACAGCCGAGCCTCTCTAAGGCTGTCTCGTTTTTGCATATCAGCGGCTCATCGGAAATATTGCCGCTGGTCATTACCAGCACGCTTATCCCCTGCGCGAACAGCAGGTGATGCAGCGGGGCATAACAGAGCATAAAGCCGAGTGCGCTGACGTCCTCGGCGACTGCGGGGGCTACAGAGGCCCCGCTGCCTGTTCTTGGGAGCAGGATAATTGGGGCCTGCGGGCTTCTAAGGGCCTGCTCGGCCTGCACGCTGACGACTGCGTATTTCCTTATCGTCTCGACCGAATCGGACATCATGGCAAAGGCCTTGTGGTCTCGCCTCTTGCGCTGCCGCAGGCGAAGCACGGCCTGGTCGTTGAGTGCATTGACGGCAAGATGGAATCCGCCGATACCCTTTATCGCCACGATCTTCCCGCTCAGGAGCAGCTTTGCGGCCTCGGCGATTACTCTTTCTCTCTCGGATTCAACAGTTTGGCCCTCGCTGTCGCTCAGCCGGATTTTTGGCCCACAGGCCCCGCAGGCGACGGGCTGAGCGTGAAAACGCCGGTTGGTTGCGTCGCCGTATTGGCCGGCGCACTTCCGGCACATCTCGAAAGCCGACATAGTCGTATTGGGCCTGTCGTACGGAATAGTCCTCACTATTGAATATCGCGGCCCGCAATTCGTGCAGTTTATGAAGGGGTAACCGTAGCGAAAGTCCTTCTTGTCGGCCATTTCCGCCAGGCAGTCGCCGCAGGTGGCGGCGTCGGCGGTTACTTCCGATAAAACCGGCCCTGAACTGTCGCTGGAGCAGATAATGAATTCCGTTTCTCCATCAACAACCGGCATGTCAACCGTATCGCACGATTTTATTTCCGCCAGGGGGGGCTTATCAGAGCCGGACTGCAAATCCCGTAAGTCCCGCAAGGGACGCCTGCCGGCGGGATCGCCTAGCAGACGGGCCAGGAATTCCGCTATTCCTTCTTTTCGGCCCTGGAGTTCGATTGTAACGCCTCTTGTGTCGTTATAGACCAAGCCCGTCAGCCCCAGCGACCGTGCTATCTTGTAAACAGCCGGCCTGAAGCCGACGCCCTGCACGCGCCCTGTGATAATCATCTTTTGCCTTTTGGGTGAGGCTCCCAATATAGGTCCTTTCAAAAGCTCTTGACCCGCCGGAGATCAAATCATCGGCTGTTTCAGCGCATTATAGTCACACTGGGCCGCGAGGACAATCGACGTGGCCTCTGTGTCGGCCGCTTTCTTCGGGCTTGATATGCACAAAAAAAGTATTTGCAGGAATCCCCAATGTGTGTTATGATAGTCTATTCAAACTGACCGGTTCGCCTTGTCATACCTGCGAAAGCAGGTATCCAGTAGTGTGGCGGGCGAGTGGATTCCCGCTTTCGTGGGAATGACACACTGTGCTATATTGCTGTCGCATAAGGATTTATCGTGCCGTTCTCTTCAAAACCGGCCAGTTTGAGTAGTCCAACCAAGGGGCCTTAGCTCAGTTGGGAGAGCGCTTGCATGGCATGCAAGAGGTCGTGGGTTCGAATCCCATAGGCTCCATTTTGTTATCCCCTTGCGGATAAGAGATTTGCGAGAAATCATTCCCGTGTCATTCACCTCGGCGGATGCTGTGCTACACTTATGACCGTGTTTTCTATAGGTGTGCGGGCAATGCTCAGCTTTGCCCAGGATACTGGCCTGATTGAGAAGTGTCCGAACCTCAAGCGGGTAAAGAATGAGGTTGTGTCGATGACTGGTTCCCGGAAAAAGCCGATGTACAATCCTCGGCTTTTCCATAAACATCTGTAAATACGTAACTTATGAGATGGGCATTTTTACGGAATTGGCAGATAAGGGGCATTTGGGCTGTAAAAAGTTGTGGGTGCCGATGGATGAAAATGGGGTCGTTTTTGTGTGCTATTCGCATAGCAGATAGACAGGTAGTGCAGTCTCTCGGGCATCACGACACTCTGTCGCCTCCATCAGCACCGCGCACACCACATCCGTTTTTCATCATTCTGCTCATTGCCCGGCAGCGACGCGAGGCGAGGAGCGGGTACTCGGACATGCCGCTATCGTCTTGCATAAGGCATTCCTCGGTGCGCCTGCTTACCGAAGTCCACTGAGGGTCTTTTGGGCTCTCTGCCTGGCGCCATTGTTCCTTGATTTCTCAGCCACCATTTGCAGCACTTGCCGGCGCTGGTCTTTGGATACCCCTTGGATATCTTGGCCGGCAATTCCGACCATGGCCGAATAGGCTTCCTCGGCGACCGCCGAGTCCTCAGCAAGGGTCGTCAATAGCTCAAGGGCACTGACGCTCGGCGCTTCTGCCAAAACAGCGATGGCCTGCCGCTTCTCTTCGGGCCGCTTGATGTGGGACCCGATGTCCTTGACCCTGGCCACCTTCTGTTCATTGCTGAGCTCCTTATTGCCGCGTATGTACTGGAGGTAACCGCGCAAACCCAGCACCTGATGGGGCATCTTCTCTGCCGATGTGGCCAACGTCAGCAAGGCTTGCCCTGCCTCGCCGTCCTCAGGCCAGTTGTTCGGCCAAGTCGATAAGATGCGCACGGCCTCATCTTGCACGGGGGGCTCAGCGCTCTCAACGGCGGATTTGACAGCCGCAAGCGCATCGGGCCCGCCGACGATGGCCAAGGCGTGGAGCGCGATAGTGTGGAGCTCGCTGTCGCGGCTCTGCGTCAGGGGCTGCAGGTGCGAGATGCACGTCACGCCGCAACGGCCACTGATCGATAGCAGGGCCTCTTCGATGTCCGCGCGTTCGCTGGAACTGCGGGTCTCTTGA
>DATEBC010000115.1:0-7244 GCA_035288065.1 Sedimentisphaerales bacterium
AAGAGACCAGCCAATGTTAGTTGGCGATTCTGTCCAGCAATCGTCGGCAACGGTTATCTTAATTCCTTTGCCTGCCCCGCAGACATTATTCAACTCTGTCTGCCCATCCTCCTGGGCTTTCTTCCCTTCGGCTTCGGTTAAATTGCCGTCACCATCGCCTACGTTTACATCGTTGATGGTCTTTGTTACATACAAATAAATATGAGCCTGCTCGAGAATTTCATTGGCTTTTAGAATGGCTGCAACGACATTGTTCGCATCAGAAGCGTCAATAATGTTGACGACCACGGGAATAAGGACCCATTCTGGGGTGTCGCCGGGCCGGGGAGGCCAGCTGGCTCTTGCACTTAGAATAGACAATAAGCAGATACAGCATACAAATAGCGCACAGGTATTGATTTTAGGGTATTTCTTCATACACCCACCTTTCTTTTTCCTAAACTGTTAACTTTCGCCGGTGCAAGCGACGTATAGGCTTAGAATGCTCCTGTACGGTGCCAGGAAAAAGAATACACTACTATTTCTATGGATACTGTATAGTATATTCGGGCGTTCGCATCGTGTCAACGCTTTTCTTGGGATTTTATGATTTTCTTTGCGACAGGGTTCAGGCCGATGGTGCTTCTGGCGAGTCAGAAAACCTTCCTCTTTCTCTGTAACTTCTTCCTTGACAAGTTGTTATGGATGTTCTGCGGTAATAGATACCGTTAAGGACGGGGATTCTCAAGCTACGCTTCCCGGTCGCGCAAGGCTCTTGTCAGAGCGCCAATAGTAATTAATAATCAGGCAGTGTCAGCCCCGGAAGATACGACGCAACTACTCAATGATCTCTATTGTCTTATTGTTTATAAACTCCTTGCGCGAAGTTGGTTACAGCGGTAATCTTGTCCCTGATAACCTTGTCCTTGAATTGTTTGTCCTTAGCGAGGAAGCAGGATGCAGTGTCTTCGAAGTGGCTGACCCTGCTATACAGGCTTACGTGACCTTTGCCGCCGGGGACGTGAGGAGCAAATGGGGCAGCGACCATGACTGTCGCAAGCAAAGGCAGCCCGGCATAGTCGTCAATGGTGGAACCGTCGGCATGGAAGGCATTACAAAACCTTTCCCATTCTTCCGGTCGGCTGTGCATTGCCCGAATTTCGAAGCTATGGAACGCTTCCTCCAGTAGGGTTTTCTTGCCGGCGAGCAGATACAAATGAATTGTCCCATCGGGGTTTTCTGTGTTCACCACGCCATTGAAGAACACACCCAGGGGATTCAACGGCTGGTACTTGATCTGTCCGATATTGTCTCGGAAGTATTGCGGGCAAGTGTCCAGGGCGCTTCGACTTGCGCATCCGGATGCCAATACCAATGCAATGATTACTCTTTTCATCAGTTCTCCTATTTACATAGCTTTTCTCACGCCTTCAAGGGACTGCGTGCATCGAATAGGCTCGACGACGTGCCCGGCGGAAATGGTCTGGTCCAATACCCCCAACTCCTTTTGATGTTTTTGGCTTCCTCCAAAGCTATTGTTAATTGTACGACTTTTCTGCCCGAAAGTCAAGACCTACATAGGCGAGATTTGCCGAACAAACGCAAAAAGACCGCAATTCGGCCTTTTCGATACCAATAAGGCCGCCCGAATCCTCCCGGTCTATGAAGTTTTTTTGGCAACGTTGTGCACGATCGAATGAGGCGCCGCAGGCAAGATCGGCGGAAAATCAATCCACCAGTGGTTCGCATCGAATCCGGGGCAGCGCAGCTCGCCGATTATGTTCGGCAGTGGGAATGCGTCAATGGGGGGAGTCGAGCAGGCTGAGGGCTTCTTTGATGAATATTTCGCCTGTCATTTCGCCGAGGGAAGTCCTGGTTATGTAATCGTAACGGTCAAAGCTGCCGTAATCGACCTTTGTCAGCATGTAGCCGAAGGCGTCGTTGGTAAGGCCGAAAAGGAGGTTGTGGCGGCCGTGCATCTTGCGCTTCAGATAAAACCCGATGTTGGGCAGGGCCTCGCCGGGGATGGTGAGGATTTGAGCATCGCCCACGCTGACGAGGTTCACTCGAGCAGAGACGCATCCGTTCTCGTCCGCGGCAAAGCCCAATGGGGAGAGCGTCATGACGGCGCGGAGTACCTCGTTTTCCACTGGGAATTTCACAGTTTTGCCCGTACAAGTGAGCTTCGGCTCTGTCTGGATTGGCGCATCGGCGATGATATTAAGGGCCTGGCCGCCGAGGAGATGGCCGATACGGATGCATTCGTCCCAGGTTTGAATGTCTTTGCCGTCAGGGCCTCGGCAGTCGGCTGTGACCATGCCGCCGAGGGCGCCGTTCATGAAGATGCCGGCGCCGCCTATGCGCTGCTCGATGCGGTCGTACAGGGGGCCTACGAAGTCCGGGCTGAGAACCCCCTGTTCCGAGCCGATTACCTCAGGGTGGCAGGCGTAATTTACGAGCGTGGCGATGGGCTTGGCTTCGAGGTCGAGGGCCTGGATGACATCGCACCGCTGGTCATAGAGTTGCTCAGCGTAGTAATTGTAGGCGATCTTGCCCTTTGCCCGCCCTGTGGCGATCTTGATGGAAGCTGGCTGCAAATCGCTGACAGCCTGGTTAATCGCGTCCGCCAGTTTTGAGCAGACACTATCGAGATACTTAAGGTCGGCGGAGGTCTTACCTGCCCTATCTGGAAAGCCGTAGCAATCGGGGGCGCTGTGAGTGTGGGTAGCGCCGATAAGGATATTCTCGGAAGGGATGCCGGATACCTTCCCGCGGACCTTCTCGCAGAGTACGCCGGGAAACCCAAGGAAATCCGTGCTGCAGATTGCCACTCGCGTGGTCCCCTCTTCAAAAACGAGGGCGCGGACCGTCAGTTCGCCGAGTTTTTGGCTGGCGCGCTTGGATGGGCCTATGCCTCCTGAGACGGGCAGGAGCGGATCGGGCGTAACATTGCGGACGGTAATGGCGGCTCGAAACTCCGCCGAGGCCTCAGAGTCCGCCAAGAGGCACGTGATTGCGAAGGCTAAAGACAGTATCAATGCGGCGTTGGGGTGCTTCGGCTTCATATTGTGTTGCTCCCCGGGTTACGCTGCCTTTTTGGCTTCGCCATTGTCCGGATAGATGGCGTCCATTAGGATCGCATCCTTGCTCGATGTGGGAGGCGGATCGGGGGGGATCTCCAGCGGCGGGAACTCTACGCTTCTGGCCTTTCTTATCCAGCGTGGATCCCCATAGACGCCGGCCTTTGTATAGTCGAACGGCTTGAAGCGAGTTTGCCAGACGGGGGAATCATTCCGGAGGCGAAAGTCGAATTCCTCCGGATTCATAAACAAGGGGTCTGCAACAATCGAATTCGGATCGTGGCGCGTTTCTTTCCGCCAGTCGTCGAGTTTCTTGCCGGCGAAGTCGATTTCCTTGCCCGTTGCGTCCCAGTAGCAGTTGTAGTCCATATTGATTTTGACCTTCGTCCACGGCCCGGAAAGGAGAACGCCCTCATTGAAGTAAACGATGTTGTTCTCGAAGGTGAAAGAGAGGTGGTCCTCGACTCGCGTGGCCTGGACTTGGTAGAGCTTGCTGAAGGCGAAGATATTGTTGCGGATGACGTTTTCCTTGCCGTAGTGCTGATGGAATCCGCCGGTTTTGACGTTATAGACGAGATTCCTCTCCATAACGATTCCCGTGCTGCCTTCGTCGGTGTAGAGTCCCCAGCCGCCGTAAGAATAGGCGTAAATATCGTGGAAGACATTATCGCTGACGACTGTTTCTTCCGAGGGTCCCAACGTGTAGATGCCGCCCATATCGCTTAAGACGCCCTGGCCGATATGATGAACGTTATTGAAGCGGATGGTATTGCGTTTTGCCAGGCTCTCGTCATAGCCCCATCGCCAGCCGACGGAAATCCCGGTGTAAAAAAGGTCGGCAATCTCGTTATGCGTTACGGTATTATCGCCGCTCTGGCCTATCCATACGCCGACGGCACAAGGGAAGATCCGCCCGCCTGAATGGATGATGTTGTTATCCACCGTTACATAGCTTGTTTGTTCGTGTTCCTTGCCCGGTATGGATGTCTCTCCGATTCGCACGCCGCCGGCGCCGAAGTCGTAGATGTAGCACTTTCGGAGCGTGCAATCCCGGCAGCCCTTGCGAAACCAAACGCCGTACCTGCCGAAGTGGCTGAACTCGCAGTCTTCAATCGCCACGTTCCGCGCGCCGTCGGCCTGGACAACGGCATCGATCGGCGAGGCCGCCTGGCTCGCCTCAAATCCGCCGGACGGCGTGAGGTACTGGCCGTGGCTGAACTTCAATCCTTTGATGTTCACATGCTCGACGTATTTCTGGTTATCGACGTCGCCGGCGATGATGATGAATTTTTCGACGACGGGCGCGATGATCTCGGTCTTGGAAAGACTCTCGCCCGGCAGGGGGTAATAATATAAGGTTCCGCTGCGGCTTAGGAACCATTCGCCCGGCGAGTCGAGCGCACGCTTGAAGTTCTCCAGGGTATATGGCGTATTCGTGCCCCACGGATTCCACGTCTTCATCTGCTTGCCGTCGGTGATTATCGCATTGACATCAACGGCGTCGATAAACCTGGTTGTATTGTCCCATTTGTGATAGATCTTTATGGCGACGTCGTTCAATTCCGTTTTATCCAGCTTTAGGAGCGGCTCGATGTCCTCTCTCGCGGCGGTGATCGTCTGTCGCATTTCAGCGCCGGCCCTGCCTTGACCGTTTTCGAGCTTATTCTCGCTCACGTTCTGCATGTAGTGGTAGAACTTGTTGGGCGTTCTAGCGCGAACTGCCCTGCGCCCGTTGACCCATAGTTGCTCGAAGTACAGTTTTCCCGATGCGACTTGGGCGATGTGAACGCTCCAGAGGCCGTCGAATTCGCGTTTAAAGCCTGCCACCCTTCGTCCGCCGGAGAAGATGGCATCCGCACGCGAACCGGCCTCATAAGTGACGGGACAATCCTTTGTTCCGCTGTCCTGAGCGGTGAGCGTGAAGGGCTTGGTCAGGGTGTAAGAGCCGCCCTCAACAAGAACGCGAACAGGCTCGGTCAGAGGTCCGCTCTCTTTGAGATTGCGAATCTTATCGCGTGCGCCGGTCAGCGACGCGAGCGGCCCATCGGTCTTCGGCGTGTTCGGCCGGGCAATCCTCCCGGTCCACAGATCGTTTCCCATCGGCGAAACGTAGAATGTTACCGCATTGGCCCAATCCGTCGCCGAAAACAATACCATCATACAGCATATCAGTCTTTTCATTTCAGACTCCTTCCAAAGTTTTTTAGCCGCAGTTGACGACTGTCGGCAGGCTTAACAACACCATCCTTCTTTACTTATCACTCGTTAACGATTCTAATATCATCGAGATAGAACACCGTTTTTGTTCGTCGCATTACTCGCAAAGCCGACGTTGGTTCGCTCGAATTTGTCGTTTATAGAAACCGGCGGCGGGTCAGGCGCTATTTCCAGAGGCGGATATTGTCGGCTCTTTGCTTTCTCTATCCACGCCTGGTCGCCATAGACGCCTGCCTTGGTGTAGTCGAAAGGCTCAAAGCCAATCTTTATAACAGGCGAATTGGGCTTGAGGCGGAAATCGCCGTTTTTCGGATCGACAAAGAGCGGGTCCGCGATGATTGAATTCTTGTCGTGCCCGGTCTCCTTTTGCCAATCGTCAAGATTCTTGCCGACGAAGTCCACTTCCTTGCCCGTCGTGTCCCAGTAGCAGTTGTTGTCCATATTGATTCTGACCTGTGTCCACGGCCCGGCCAGCAGCACGCCGGTATCGTAATAGATGATGTTTTTCTCGAAGGTGAAGGAAAGATGTTCCTCGACGCGACTGGCCTGGACCTGGTAGAGCTTGCTGAAGGCCATGATGTTGTTGCGTATGACGTTTTCCTTGCCGTAGTGCTGGTGGAAGCAGCCGGTCTTGACATTATAGACGAGATTGTTCTCCATCACGATGCCTGTGCTGCCCTCGTCGGTGTAGAGTCCCCATCCGCCGTAGGAGTAGGCATAGACATCGTGGAAGATGTTGTTGCGGACGACGGTTCCTTCGGACGGGCCGAGCGTGTAAATCCCGCCCATGTCGCAGAGGACGCCCCAGCCAATGTGGTGGACGTGATTGAAGCTGAGGTTATTGCGTTTGCCCAGGCTGTCGGCATAGCCCCATCGCCAGCCGACCGAGAGGCCCGTGTAGTAGAAGTCGCCGACGTCGTTATGGGTGACGGTGTTGTCGCCGCTCTGCCCTATCCAGACGCCGACGCCCTCGGCATGAATCCGCCCACCGGCCTGGATAATATTGTTGTCGATAGTTATATTGCCGGTTTGCAGCCGCTCGTCCTGTCGGATAGCGCCTTCGCCGATGCGGACGCCGCCGGCGCCGAGGTCGTGCAGGCAGCTTCGCAGGAGCCGGCAGTCGCGGCAGCCCTTGCGGAACCATACGGCGTAGTCGGCGGTGTGCCCGATCTCGCAGTCCTCGATGGCAATGTTCCGTGCGCCGTCGGCGATGACGGCGGCCTCGGTGACAAAAGCGGCCTGGAACGGCGCATAGCCCGTCCGGGGGAGCAGGTAACGGTTATGCTCGAAGACCAATCCCTTGAGGTTAATGTGCTCGACGAACTGCCCGGCTTCGGGCTTGCCTTCAAAGACGACGAGTTTCTCGGCTACGGGAGCAAAGACCTCGGCCTTTGCCATATCTTCGCCGGGCGCAGGCTTGTAGTGCAGCGTCCCATCGCGGGAGAGAAACCACTCGCCCGGCGCATCGAGAGCCGCTTTGAAATTCTCCAGGTGGAAGCGCGTATTGTCAGGCCAGCCCGAATAGCTCATGAGCTGCTCTCCCACCGTGACAATGATATTGCGCGACGTGTCTATATCCGTCAGGAAGCGCCTGGTTATGCACCATTTATGATAGGCCACTAACGTGACATCGCGAATCTCCGGGCCGGCGAGGTCTTCGAGCAGCTTGAGCGCGTCGCCGTGGACCTCGGTCGTTCGGCGGAATTGCCCCTGCTCCGCCCCGACCGGCGCCTCGGATGAGTTGCCCATGTAGTGATACCACTTGTTCGGCGTCCGCGCGCGGACGGCCCGCTGCCCGTTGACGAACAGTTGCTCGAAATACCACTTGCCGCTTGCGACGTCCGGGACCTTTGCCTGCCATAAGCCGTCTTTGTCCTTCTCGAAACCGGTAATCTTTCGCCCCCCGGAAAACACCGGTTTGCCGCCGGCGGCGGCTTCGTAGGTAATCGGGCATTCTTTCGTTCCGCT
>DATEBC010000116.1:0-2224 GCA_035288065.1 Sedimentisphaerales bacterium
CCCCTGCATATAGTCCGGGCCGAAGTCGTCACGCTCGAACAACTGATCGGCGCCGAACGCATAGTCGCCGGTCGTCATCGGCACATATCCCCATGCGCCTGTGGTATTGGCCGTGGTAAAATGCCTCGACGGATAGCTGAACTTGACGGTCCCATCGGCGTTGAAATCGCCGGGCGGGCCGATCCAGACGGTCGGCTCCGGGCCGACGCCGCCCTGGGGATAAGTGTGCAGGCCGAAGAAGTTCATCCGCAGCTTGGGAAGCTGCGCGATGACGGCCTTGTAGTCGTCGGCATTCCACCAGTCCGGCCCCTCTGGAAAATCGTGGAACGGCTGGATTCCCCGCGTCTCGAAGAGCGGTTTGCCCGTTTCATTGAGATCAGGTATCTTTAGGGCGATGCGTTCATCGGGTATCGTATCGCCGTGCAGATAGAACCGCACGCCCAAGTGTTCGGCGAATCGATAGGCGCCGTAGAGCGTGCCGATTGCGTCTCCGCCGACAATCAGCAGCCTCGTGCTGCGTAGCCCGCCAGCGGCGGGCAGAGCAGCAGAGGCATCCTTTCCGTTCTCGACGGTCTTGAGCAGGTACTGCTGAGATTCGAGCGTGTTGACGGCAGAGGCCGTCTCTGGATTGTCCACGGCAAGCGCCCTGGCTATTGCCTGGTCTTTGCATCCGACCACAATCAAACCGCCCGCTGTAGGCAGTTCTGCATCTGCCGGAACAATGGGCACGAGCTTGCCGGTCCGCAGATACAGATACCGCCGAATTTCTTTCGCAGCCAACTTCTCAGCCGGGCTTGCATCAGACGGGCATACGATGGTCACACCTCCTGCACTCGAAGAGGTCCGTGCTCCGGAGATTCCATAACCGAAGATGAGCAGAAACGCCAAGACAAGAACAAGAATTGTAGTTTCAGTACATTTTCTCATCATAAGGGCCTCCTTAATAGCTCAGCCAATATTCCTTCCTGGGCAATCTTAACGAACAAGCACCGTGACCGCAACATCAATCCTTGGATGAGCGGCTGTGGAGAGAAGGTCCGGGCAGGTGAGGAGAAATCCGGGGTCGGGGAGCATTGGGAAAGTGCGAAAATGCTGGTTTGCAGCGAATCGGCGTATTCTTGGGCCTTTCTGACAGGAATGTTGGCCGGGTTCACGGTCAGAGGCGTTGAAACCGAACCGCATGTTATGCTATTATGAAGGTCGTATCGTACAGAAGCAGCGATATCCAAAAGGTGCAAATAATCGTTGAAGAGTAGAGGAAATGATGGAGTAGTAGTATCAACCAAGATTAAGCCGGGCCAACTTACCCACCATTGCGCACGGCGATCTAAAGCTCAAGTGGCAGAAAGATTGCTTGCTTATCCTGCCGAATCTCGTTATGAGGGGATTACGGATTTTGTGCGATTCGATCCTGTTGCCCTTGTATAGGAATAGTAGAAGTGGCGTCAAAGAGCCTGACAATCTATTGCCATTGTGCGTACTACGACCTGGTTCGGCTGGATGTAAAGTCCAAAGCGCTCGCCGCGATTCAGGCCAGCGGCGCGGTCGAGGCTGTGCCCGATCTGTGTGGGTTGTGCGCCGAGCGTGACGCCAGGCTCAAGGACTGGGCAAAGGCCGACTCGCTGAGAATCTTCGCCTGCTATCCGCGTGCGGTAAAATGGCTGTTTGAGGCCGGCGGCGCGCCGCTGCGAGACGAAGGCGTCGAGTTTATCAATATGCGGACCGGGGACCTCGAATCTCAGATTTCAAATTTCAAATTGGAAATTGGCTATTCAAGGCCGCAGGGGCGAGAGCTTCATTTGAAATCTGAAATCTCAAATCTGAAATCCGAGGTACGGGCGGGTGATTGGATTCCCTGGTTCCCCGTGATCGACTACAACCGGTGCCAAAACTGCAAGCAGTGTTACGGATTTTGCCTTTTCGGTGTCTATCAGCTTTGCGACGGCGATAGAGTTGAGGTTCGCAATCCAGCCAACTGCAAGACCAACTGCCCTGCGTGCGCAAAGGCCTGTCCGCACAGCGCAATTATCTTTCCTAAATACGGGCAAGGCCCGATCAACGGCGACGAGCCGCCCTGGGGCGAGGAAAAGAACAAGGCGGACCTCGCCGGTCTGCTCGGCGGCGACCCCTATGGGGCTATTCGCAAACGCAGTAAGGCTGCCAGGAGATTCTCCGCCGATGCGAAGGCAGGCCCTTCGGGTTTCAAGGACTTGCAGGAGAGATT
>DATEBC010000117.1:0-3713 GCA_035288065.1 Sedimentisphaerales bacterium
GGTCTTCGTCTCCGTCGGCCACAAGTGCCTGCTTGAAGATGCTATCAGAATCACCCTTGCCTGCGCAACCAAGTACCGCCTGCCCGAGCCTACCCGCCTGGCCCATCAGCTCGTCGGCAAACTGAAGCTGAAGGCCTGAACGAATTCGAACCCCACGCATAGTAAGTACCGCGCTTCACAAGTACTGCGACTATGAGATTGCCACGGCCCCAGGGGCCTCGCAATGACGCCGGAGAGTCTCAAATTGTCATTGCGAGGAGCGGAGCGACGAAGCAATCTCCTGCGTTCGACAAGGTTTGAGATTGCCGCGTCAGCCTTCGACCTCCTCGCAATGACAACCCCTAAAATCAATTTTGACAGACTACTCGATCTCGGCTTATTGCGAGACAACTTTGGCGGATTTGATCACTACCGGAACGACCGGAACATCTTCCATTCTCAGGTCCGTCCGCACGGTTGTCTCAACAGCGGCAATGGCATCGACAACGTCCATACCTTCGGCAACCTTGCCGAACACCGCATACCCAGGATTACGGCCCTCAATATAATTCAGAGAGGCGTTGTTCTTATGATTGATAAAAAACTGCGACGTCGCACTGTCCGGGTCGGACGTCCGGGCCATCGAGATAGTCCCCCGATCATTCTTCAGTCCGTTGCTCGCCTCGTTGATGACAACCAGCAAAACCATAATCTGCCAACCATAAGATGCCCCTAAAAAACTGCAATTTGTTCACCTGAGCGGTGTCGAGGGCGTCCCGCCCTCGGTCCGCGGGCAAGTCCCACGGACTCCGCCGCAAGCCCCACGGGCCGCTTGCGCGGGCGTCCCTGGCGGGACTTGTGGAGATGCCCGCGACACTGCCCGCCTTCGGCGGCTCACCGCCTGCCGTAGTCAATTTGCTCGTTCCACTTGTGTTTTCTGACCGAGCGCAGGATCTTCTCCGCACATTCAAGTGCGGCCAGCCCTTCCCGGGCGCTAACTTCGGGCGCCAGTGTCCTGTCGGCAACCGCCCGCAGAAACGCCTCCTGCTCGAGACGGATCGGCTCTTTGTCGTCTATATCGAGCTGCTCGATGTGCAGCAGGTCGGGCCAGTTCACATTCGTCATATCGAAGTTGCCGGATGCCTTGCGCTCCTGGATCCACTTGACGACGTTGATATTCGGGTCGGCCTTGATGATCATCCCGCTCTTCTTGAAGTAATCCAGGCTTAGATACGCCTGCCGGCTGAACACCCGCAGCCTTCTTTCCGTTTTGAGCGCCAATCGAGAGGCCGTAATATTTGCGACGCAGCCGTTATCAAAAACAATCCTTGCGCTGCAGATATCCTCTTTGTCTTCAATAACGTTGACGCCCACCGCATGAACCCTCTTAATCTTGCTTGCCGCCAGCGACAGAATAATATCTATATCGTGAATCATCACGTCCAGAACAACGCCGACGTCCGTTGACCTGAACGGATACGGACTGATACGATTGGCTTCGATGAACCTCGGCTCCACTGCAAGCCGCTTCATCGCCTGAACAACCGGATTGCATCGCTCCGAATGGCCCACGGCAACCACGCAGTCGTGCTTCCTTGCAAGCGACACAATCTTCTTGCCCTGCCTGGCGTTGACGGCCAGCGGCTTCTCGATAAGCACCGCAATTTTGTTCTTTATAAAAATCTTCGCCAGCTCCAGATGCGTGACCGTAGGGGTGGCTATCGTTACCGCATCGACTTTTCCAAGGATGTCCGAGCAATTCGTGCAATCCGAACATTTATACTTCTCAGCAAGGCGCTTCGCCCTGGCCGCGTCGGTATCGACAATCGCCACAAGATTGCTCTGAGGCAACTGGTCATAGACCTTTGCGTGTATTGTTCCCATTTTGCCCGCACCCACGACGGCGGTGCGCACCTTACCATTAAGCATACTGTCTCCAACAAAACCTGAATCCGCCTCTATCTGCGCAATCCGCGATTCCTTTTCGTTTTGGTCATTTGACCATTCGGTCTTTGATATTGTTTCGAATTTCGTGCTTCGTATTTCGAACTTTTTCTTCCCTCAATGTCTCGAGGTATCTGCCGAATTGATGCGTGTTGCTTCTGATAATCGAATCGATTATTGCTTTGACGTTTTCATCGATCCCATCCTCCTGCGCCAGCGTCTGCGCATTCTCAAGAAGCGTGCCGCCCTGGCGATAGAGTCTTCTGTACGCCTCGAAAATCCGCTCCTGCTGCTCCTCGTTCAAGCCGGCCCGCTGCATTCCACGCTTATTGACGCCGCGAACCATCGGCGGATAATGACCGCTCACCGTCAGAAAGGGCGGCACATCCTTATTAAGCCCGGCAAGCCCCGCAACGAAAGACCACTTGCCCAGAGTAATGAACTGATGCAGTCCGACCATGCCGCTGAGCCATGCCCCCATCTCAATCTTGCAGTGCCCGCTCAACTGCACACTATTGCTAATAACAATCTTGTCTTCGAGTGTGCAGTCGTGGCCGACGTGCGCTCCGACCATAAGGAGATTCTCATTTCCAATTCTCGTCACACGATCGCGGTGCATACTCGAATGGACGGTCACATATTCACGCAGAACATTTCCGTCGCCTATCACAAGCCCGCCGATACCCGATTCCTCTGTCAGACCCAATACCTGAGGCCACGCTCCTATCACGGAGTTTGGAAAGAAACGGTTGTTCTTGCCGATTTTGACATTCTTCTCGATGACGACGCCGGCGTCGAGCACCGTGCCGGACCCGATCGACGCCCCGCTGCCGATAACGCAGTATGGCCCGATAGCCACTCCGTCGCCCAATTCGGCATCTCGGTGAACCGCTGCACTTGGATGTATCTCTGTCATTTCAACTCTTTGCTCATAACGATAACAAGAACATTCACCGCCGCCGCTATTACAGTCTCTCTTCATCCACAAGCATAAACTTGATTTCCGCCTCGGCCACCACGGCATCGCCCACCATCGCCTTGCACCGGCACTGCGCCATCCTTTTCCTGAGCTTTATAGCCTCAGCCGTAAGGATTAGCTGGTCGCCGGGCACAACCGCTTTGCGCAGTTTCACGCCGTCCATGCTCAGCAGGACCGCGAGCTTTCCCGTCAGCTCCAGTCGCTGCGCAAACAACAACCCGGAGGCCTGAGCCATAGCTTCGACGATGAGCACTCCGGGCATAATCGGCGTGCCGGGAAAATGGCCCTGGAAGAACTGCTCATTCATCGTCACGTTCTTGATTGCCTTTATCCATGAGTCGCCTTCGATCTCCACAACCTTATCGACCAGGAGGAACGGATAGCGATGAGGCAGTATCTTCTGAATTCTCGAAATACCGAGAACGGCGTCCGTCCCGAAGCTCTCGATGCGCTCCTGCTGCTGGGCCGCTTCATACAGCTTCCGCGCAAGCTGCTGGTTCAGCGAATGTCCGCTCTTGTACGCCACAATTCGGCCCTTGACGGCCCGACCGACAAGCGCAAGGTCCCCTATCAAATCGACAATCTTGTGCCTTACGCACTCGTTCGGAAACCTGAAGCTGTTCTTGATAGGGCCGTCCGAGTCGATGACCAGAAGGTCGCGAGGACTGATGTGCGTCCCTATCCCGCGAGCGCGAAATTGCTGGGCCTCCGCCTCAAGAAGAAACGTTCGCGCAGGCGCCAGATGTTTCTCGAAATCATCCGGTGTAAGCCGGCAACTGAAAACCTGCCTGCCTATGGCCGTATTGCCGCC
>DATEBC010000118.1:0-2443 GCA_035288065.1 Sedimentisphaerales bacterium
TCGACGCCCTCCTGACTCAAAGTGTCAGGCCCGCCGAGATCATTGTCATCGACGATGCCTCAACCGACGACAGTGTTGCGGTAGTGGATGCGTTTGCCAAGAGGGATCCGTCCGTGCGCCTGCTGCGGAACGATAAGAATATGGGAACACACCCGGCGGCCAATAAAGGTATTGTCAATGCGTCCGGAGAATTTGTGCATGTTACCGCTTCCGATGATCAGGTGATGCCGGGTTTTGTCGAGAAATCGCTGAACGTGCTCGCACGCCATCCAGCCGCAGGACTATGCTGGTCGGACAACATGACTTATGACGTCGAAAAAAAGGTCTTTAATCCTAATAGACTTAGGTTGTCCGACGGTCACTGCTATTTCTCGCCTGCCGAGATCGCCCAGGGACTGCGAAAAAACTATATTCCCTGCCTCTCCGGGCATTCTTCTGTGATAAGGCGCTCGGCTTTAATGGAAGCGGGTATGTTGATCCCCCAATTGCACTGGCATGCCGACGGCTTTACCCCAACCATCGTCGCTTTGAGGTATGGCGCCTGCTATGTTCCCGATGTCTTGATGTGTATTGAAATGTCTTCCTCATCATATATGAGAAAGGGCGTCAGACAAAAAAAAGAAAGGCGCCGCGTCCTCAAGTGTATGCTGGACCTCGGCAAATCGCCGGAATACGCGGATGTATATCCCGCCGTTAGAGCCAGCGCCTTCCTGGGCTGGTTTGATTTCCCGATGCTCGCCGCAGTGCTGCTCAACCCGAGGCACTGGGACTACCTTAATGCAGCCTTCCTGCGAAAGGTCCTCTGGAATGGAATGAAGAAGAATATCTCCAATTTCTCTCCGCATTTTGCCCAGGCTGCATATCACCGCATAAGGGATGGTTATAGAGGCCGTATCAGAAGGGGCCTACAGAATGGTTACACTCAGAGTATCAGACATAACGTGACGCCGGCGGAGAAGACAATATGACCAATGAAGTCAAGTCCCCATTTGTAATCGCAACGGTCCTGAATCATAACGGCTGGATGGATGCAGCCGAGTGTGTTCGGTCCTTGCTCTCAAGCAGTTACGCAAACCTCAAGATCGTAGTAATTGACAATTGCTCAACGGACAATTCCGTCAATGAGCTGACAAAGCTTGTTGGTGGAAACCGCGTGCAGCTGGTGCAAACGGGTGCGAATCTCGGCAGCGTCGGCGGAACCGCCTTTGCAGCACGATATGCCCTGAAGAGCAAGGCGGATTTCATATTCGCCCTCAGTAACGATTTGGCTGTGCAGCCGGATACAATAGAAATTCTGGTAAATGCCATGCTCTCAGATCCCGGCCTCGGCGTTCTATCCCCCAAGATTATGTATTACCGCCGGCCGGATAGAATATGGTCTTGCGGATTCGTGATGAACCACTGGCTGGCCCGCGGAACCGACTTGGTCAAGAGAGTCGAGCGTTGCCCGCACAACGCCGAAATGCTCGATGTTGACATGCTTGTCGGCGCTGTGATGTTCCTTCGCCGGGAATTGGTCGAGCAGGTTGGATTCCTGGATGAACGCTACTTCTTCCAGAATGAAGAATATGAGTTCTTCGACCGTATCAAGAAAGCGGGATGGCGCGTCAAGGTTGCGATGAATACCTCTGTTCTCCACAAAGTCGGACAGACGATAGGAACCGAAAGCTATGATCGATGGTACTACGGGACTCGCAATCGCCTGCTCTACATTAGGGAAAGTCTTCCGCTTCTGCAGCGAATCACTGCGAAATCATTCTTCTACGGGACTCGGCCGATAAAGTTCTGCCGGTGGCTCTTCAAGGGGAAGCCGGACCTGATAAGAGCGACCTTTGACGGTTGGCGGGACTACAGGCGCTGCAAATTGGGAAAGAGGTTATCAACCGGCGATGTCGGCTGACTTCAGTAATAGCTTCCACAGAATCCAAGTCTGATCCAGATCGCAGGTGATACGGGGATTGGACTATCAGACGAAGGCCGTTTAGAAAGGAGACGTTGCCTTATGTTTAATCTGGCTGTTGCAGGATGTGGCCGCTGGGGACCCAATCATGTTCGAGTCTTCAACGATCTCAAAGACAGTGTGGTCTCGGCCGTGGCGGACCCCGATAGTGCGAGGCTGGAGCGCATCAGCCATGCGTTTCCGTCCATACGCTGTGAGCACGACTTCAGACAAATCTTGCGTGATCCGGAAATAGACGCCGTCGTTATTGCCGCGCCGACGGGCACTCATTATGAGCTTGTCAAAGAGAGCATACTCGCAGGGAAACACATCCTTTGCGAAAAACCTCTCTGTGACAGTGCGGCGCAGGCCGAGGAATTGGTAAGACTGGCCGATGAGAATGGAATCATTCTAATGGTTGGCCATGTGTTTCTTTTCAACCCGGGCATTGTTAAAGCGAAAGAGATAATAGACTCCGGCCAGCTGGGGACGCTGCGTTATATG
>DATEBC010000119.1:0-2988 GCA_035288065.1 Sedimentisphaerales bacterium
ATAAACCACGCCTTGTAAAGGTCTCTGCTCCGCCAGTGCGTATTCATATTCAGTGACAACTCGCCGGCCTCATTGCTCACCAGTCGGCACCATATCCGCTGAAGGCATGGCGGGTCGTCTGTTTCCGGGTCGGCGGTCGGCATCCACGTTATCGCCTGCGCCCGTCGGCTGTGACCGGCCTTCGACAGACAATCGATGATATACTGAATCTGATTAACCCGCCGAAAAGGCTTGGGCGAATCGGCCCGGCGTATGTCCTCGACCGGGCTGTATGCAAACAATCGCTCGTGATATGTGTATGTCCACTTGCCCGCCGCCGGGTCGATCCAGTGGTCGTGAATACCGCCGACGACCTCCTGCCGATAAGACTCAAGCTCCTGCGGCCCGCCGGGGAAGTTCTTGTGAATCCTCGGCTCGTTGAACGGGTCGCTTACGGCAACCATGACAGTCGCATCCCTGCTCGGCGGGTCATCGGGCTTGTCGTACTGAGTCTTGACCTCAAGCCCCTGGTCCCAAACCGCCAGAACAGCCTTCTCCCAGGCCTCCGGCAGACAATCAGCCGTTATCGAAATCGCCGGTATATTGGCAGTTGATATTGCCCTATTCATCAATGTCTCCCTATATATGCATATCCTACTCTGATTCGTCCTCGTATCGTGTTTCGCAAGTTTCGAGCCTGTACTGTCATTTCGACCGAGCGAAGCGAGCGGAGAAATCTATTCAGACAGTCAAATTCCGTTTCCCTTTTTTGTGTGCACTATTTGTGACACGCGGTAATCGTCAGAAGTTTTTGAGGTCAATTTCTTCGGGTTTGATGTTGTACATCTTGTGGTATTTCGGCAGCAAGTCCGCCAGGGCCTTTGTCGCCTGGTAGGCGTATTTGGTTCCGGGCCAGCGCTGTTTTATCTCCCGGCACTTGCGGACCATCTCGCCGTAGCCCATCACCGGCAGCCTTCCCATGCTGCGCTGGTTTATCACCCACTCCATCAGCCTCTGGGCCTCGATGTCTTCCTCGAGTTCCAGCTTCCTGAATTCAGGCAGCGGCTCCTCAACCGCCTGGGGCGGAATGTTCCCGCCTGGGGCGGGCTGAGCAGACTGATCTTGAGCAGCGGTGTTCTGCTGTGCTGCGGCATCCTGCTGGACCGGCTGGGGAACGTCGCTCAACGTTTCACGGTCGCGCTTCACCATATCGGAGAAACCCTTCTCAGGCTCCTGCGGCCGCGCAGGCTCCTTATCGCCGCCGCTGAATGTGCCTATCAGGATTATGACCACGACAACCCCCACAGCTATCCCCGCCAATTTCAGCCAAAACGTGTTCATAGCAATTCAGCCCTTCCAACATTGATTCTTTGTTATCCTTTACTTATAATGGATTGTACTGCATAGCCGGTTTTTTTCAATTGTAAAAATCGCCCGCCAGCGGCGGGCCGGCGGCAGGCAGTATTTATGAACGGCTAAACGGTTTGTCGATGTTCACAGGACTCATACAAGCGATTTGCACGGTAAGATCGGCCCGCTCGGCCCAGGGCACGATGCTGCTGGCCATTGATCTGGGCGAATTGGCCCGCGACGCCAAAATCGGCGACAGCATCGCAATAAACGGCGTATGCTTGACCATCTCGCAAATATCAGGCCCCTGTGCCGGCTTCGAGGTCAGCAGCGAGACCCTGGCAAAAACGACCTTTGGAGGCCTCAAACCGCAGTCAAAGGTCAATGCAGAATCGGCCCTCAAACCCACCGACCGCTTCGGCGGGCACTTCGTCCAGGGGCATATCGACGGTACGGCCACAGTTAGGGCGGTTGAGAGGCATGGCCAATTTGCCGATATCAAGTTCGCCGCCGGGCCTGAATTGCTCAGCCAAATGGTGGCCAAAGGCTCGGTCGCCGTCGATGGTATTTCTCTGACGATTGCAGCGATGGACCGGACCGCCTTCACCGTCGCCGTAATACCGCAGACGCTCAAGGCAACCACCCTCGGAACGGCAAAACCCGGCGATTTGGTGAATATCGAAACCGACATAATTGTAAAGACGATAAAGAAACAGCTTGAATCCACCCTCGGCGGATTAGGAAAGAACGAGAAACTGACCTTTGAGAAACTGAAGGAGATTGGATTTTGAAGGGCATAGTAGCGCCGGCAGGACGCGCACCAGAGGACGGTTGTGGAATAGGAATGATTGCCCGCACCTTCATTTGATTTATTCGCCCCCAGGGGGCCGAGGAACCTTAATGGGTGACTTGTTGGGAAAGATCAAGAGTCCGGCTGATGTCCGCAGACTCTCTGCGGGGCAGCTAAAGGCCCTGGCAGAGGAAATACGACAGTTCATTCTTGCCTCCGTCAGCAAGACAGGCGGGCATCTGGCGAGCAACCTTGGGGTGGTGGAACTGACGCTGGCGCTGCACATAGTCTTCGATTTCAAGAAGGACAAGCTTCTCTGGGACGTCGGCCATCAGTGCTATACGCACAAGATCATCACAGGCAGAAAAGAGAAGTTCGAGTTCCTGCGCCAGGTCGAGGGTATAAGCGGGTTTCCAAACCCCGCTGAAAGCGAATACGACCAGTTCGTAGTCGGCCACGCGGGCACGTCCGTTGCGACGGCTATCGGGATGGCGCTGGGTCAGTATCAGCAGAAGAAAAACGACAGGATCGTGGCGGTGATCGGAGATGCGAGCATCGTCAACGGAGCGTCTTTCGAGGCGCTGAATAACCTCGGGCTGGTCAAGAGACAACTGCTGATTGTCCTCAACGACAACTCGATGGCGATAGACGCCACTCAAGGCGCGTTGGCCAAGACCTTCTCGAAGATAAGACTAAGCCAGACTTATGAACGTTTGCGGAATATGGCGGACAACATCGTGGAGCACGTGCCCGTTATCGGCAAGAGCGCAGAAGAAGCAATCGAGAGGCTCAAGAAGAGTATTAGAATGGCGGTGCCCACCAGCCAACTTTTCGAGAGCCTGAATATCCCCTATTTTGGTCCGGTTAAC
>DATEBC010000120.1:0-11931 GCA_035288065.1 Sedimentisphaerales bacterium
ACATACTGAATAAGTCCCCACGCACTGTTGGACCACCTCATCTGGTAGCCTCGCTGGTGGGCCTGGCGCTCCATCATCAGGCGTTTATCTTCGTTGAAAAGCAGGTAGTCCAGCCCGCGAGCAATCTGCTCGACGGAAGCCTCGCCGGGATCAACGAGAATTCCCCTGGCATATCTGCCTATCACCAGCCCTTCCGGGCAGCGTTTGTTCGAATGAATCAGTTCAAGGGCATACAAGAACTTCGTCGCGATAGCCGCCCTTCCCGCTCCGACGGTATCGGCCAGAATCCCGCTGGAAATCTGCTGCATGTTGAGATATGGAATCACCATCGCATTCGTCCCGCCGTAGAGTTTCAACAGAGTGGTCTCATCCAAGAAGGAGTCGTAGAACACGACATCGTTCTCATCGAAATCGACGGTTGAAAGGTCCCGCGTCGTGCACCACCTGAGCTTTGCCTTCTCAAGGAAATCAGCGAGCATCTGCCGGTACTCCGCATAAACCCGTCCGCCTTCGGCCTTGATGAACTCGGGGTGAGCCTGACCGGCAATAAGATACACAATCTTCCGGCGCTGTTTCTCGGCGCACGATTCGTCGAGGAAGCGCCCGTAAGCGCGAATTGCATACTGAATCCCCTTGTCCGGCGAGAGAAGACCCATACTGGTAATGAGGAAGTGCTCGCCGAGACCGAGACTTTGCTTGATCGCAAGCCTGTCATACTGAGAGGGGTGCTGCATCCTGATTCCATGGTCAATATGTTTGAGCTTTGCGTGCGCGATGCCGTATTTATCCGATTCGAGTATATGAATCGCGCTTTCCGTCGTCACAATCAGCCCGTCGCTGTGCTCGGCAAGGTCGAGCAGCACCCGCTTCTGGTGAGCATCCGGCGAATCCAAAACGGTGTGCAGATACACCAGCGTCAACAAACCTTGTTCCTTGAAAAGTTTGGCCATCTCCACGAAATTCGTGCCCTGGCCGTCGTTGCCGTCCTTGTCGGGGTCAAGCCCGTACTCATGCTGAAGCAGCACGACGGTGGGATTGGAGCCCTCGGCGGCGCGAGTAGCAATATGTTTGGCATTCTCCGCCCAGGACTTCGGACTGTATTGGTCGATAACCAAATCAACGGGGATGCCGTAAGGACCGCTCTGGTTGTCGATCGCAGCAACACGAATATGACCGACCTCAGCGGTAAGCTGCTCCAACGCTGTCGCCAGGTCCCGACAAAAAGTCCCTACCCCGCACCGACGAGGAGGATAAGTGCTGACCATGCGTATATTGTAAGGCATATAGCAACCTCGATAGATTCAGAGCACTTTGTCACAAGCTGCACGACGTCATTTACGGAACAAGAAGCATGTCCTTAACCGCCGGCGCCTGAATGGCCGCCAGAGCGCCTTTGACATAGCCGACCGATTCGGCCAGGCCCGCCAGCGGATCGTCGGCATTTTCCTCGTACTCGAAGGAGACGACACCAGCGTAGTTAATCTTGATAAGCATCCGCAGGAATCCCGGGATATCAATCACGCCGCGACCGATTTCACAGCCGTGGTCCTTGGCCGTTGGGCCGGTTACGTCTTTGATATGCACATCAAGCAGTCGCGCGCCAACCTTCTCGGTCGAGGCGACCGGGTCGATGCCCAGCCGCTGCGTGTGCCCGATATCGTGGCAAAGGCCGATTCGCTCATCGTACTGTTTGATTCTCTCGTAAACCTGGTCCGGCGTGGGCCAGACCTTGTCGCCGGGGCCGTGATTATGGATTGCGACTTTGATGTCGTACTCTTTGACCTTTTTGTCAACGAGGTCCAGAAGCTCCGGCGAAGGCGAAGCGACGATGACCTTCATCCCCGCGGCCTTGGCGTATTCAAAAGCCCTATCCACTTCCGCCTGTTTGTTCATCGAGATAACGCCGCCGCCATAAAGAATCAGCCCGGCGTCCTTGACCTTCTGGACGACCTGGCGTATCTGCTCATCGCTGCTTTCCAGCGGCAGATGAAAGCTCTTGAAGCAGATGTATTTTAATCCCACCCGCTTGGTCATCGCCAATGTCTCATCGAGATTGAATTTGCGCAGTGTGTAAGAAGCCAGACCCAGTTCAAACTGCGGCTTTACCGTTCTAACCGCGATTCTTGAACGGTTCATTGCCGAACCGTCCGCCCTGCCGGCCAATGAAGCAGCGACACCCGCACCGGCCAGCTTAATAAAATTCCTTCTACTCTGTCGTTCTGGTCTCATTTGAATTATCTCCTGAAAAATACCGGCATAGAACTCAGTATCAACACTGCAAGCATAAGCGAAACGCCGCTCAGAGGCAAGGAAATTCGCATTGGCGGTTTGCCCAGGATTTGCTATGATTGGGCGCCTCCGATAGGAGGCCAGGAACCAAAAGCGAACGCTTCGCATCCGGAAAGGAATATCTACGATATTGGTTATTGAAAGAACAGGGGCCTGATATGAAAAAGACGCATACAGCGACACGGAGAGAATTTTTGAGAATTTCCGCTTCCTTAGCAGGCGCGGCGATAGCGGCCCCGGCAATTGTTCCTGCTTCGGTATTCGGGGCGGATGCCCCGAGTGAACGGATCGCCGTCGGGGCTATCGGCGTCGGGCGCATGGGCAACGGTGATTTGGGAGAGGCCCTGGGATTGAAGCAGGTGCAGGTCGTCGCCGTCTGCGACGTTGATTCCAACCGTCTCAAGGCTGCCAAAGAGCGAGTGGAGAAGCACTACGCCAATCCGCCCCAGGCGGGCAAAGGCTGCGCCGCCTACGGCGACTTCCGCGAGCTGATCGCACGGGACGATATCGACGCAGTTCAGATCGCCACGCCCGACCACTGGCACGCCATCCCGGCTATCGAAGCCGCCAAGGCAGGCAAGGACATCTTTATGCAAAAGCCGATGAGCCTGACGATTTATGAAGGCCGCGTCGTAAGCGATACGGTTCGCCGCTACGGGCGCATCTTCCAGATCGGCAGCCAGCAGCGGTCGGACTCGCGCTTCAGGCAGGCCTGCGAACTGGTCCGCAACGGGAGGATCGGCGAGTTAAAGACGGTCAAGGTCGGATTCGGCACAGACCCCGGCACGACTCCCACGCCGCCGATGCCCGTGCCGGATGCGCTCAATTACGATTTCTGGCTCGGCCCGGCGCCCTGGGCGCCCTACACCGAAAATCGCGTGCATCCGCAAAAGGGCTACGACCGACCAGGCTGGCTGCGAATCGCAGACTACGGAGCCGGGATGATAACAGGCTGGGGCAGCCACCATAACGACATCGCCCAGTGGGGAATGGGGACTGAACACACAGGCCCCGTCGAAATCGAGGCCGAGGCCCAATTCCCCAAAGACGGACTCTGGGACGTCCACGGCAAATTCAGCATAACGTATAGGTATGCAAACGGCGTTGTAATCAACTGCGCCGACAGCGGCAGAAACAAGGATGGCATCCTTTTCGAGGGCACAGAAGGCTGGGTCTATGTCACCAGGGGAGCAATCGACGCCAATCCAAAATCGCTGCTGACCTCGACGATAAAGCCAAACGAAATCCATCTCTACAAGAGCACCAGCCACAAGGACAACTTTTACGAGTGCGTCAAGTCGCGCAAAGAGACCATCGCTCCGGCAGAGATCGCTCATCGCTCCTGCACCGTATGTCTGCTCGGCGATATCGCAATGCAACTCGGAAGAAAGCTCCAGTGGGACCCGAAGAACGAGCAGTTCGTGAACGACGCCGACGCCGACAAGCTGCTGTCAAAACCAATGCGAAGCCCGTGGCGGCTTTAGAGTCTACTACTGACGGATGCAATGGCAGCAGCGATCATAACCTGATGAATGGGAACAGAATGCAATGAACGAAAAGCTGAACTTCGAAATCGACAAACGTAAGGCGGCTCGATACTTTTACCGCAGATGCATCATCACAATAGTATTCGGCCTCATTACATTCGGCATCATCACAATAGTATTCGGCCTCATTACATTCGGCATCGGGCTGGTCGCAACGCTCGTTTACGCCTTCACCTTTGGTCCCTGGCTTTCGCGCAGGCAGGCCGAGGCGCTAATCTACGCCCTCGACGGGACAACCATAAGAATCGACCAGGGAGTTTACTTCCTCAAGCGCAAGGCCATACCTCTGGACCGAGTCACCGACATCGTAGTCACGCAAGGTCCACTCATGCGGTGGTGCGGCCTCTGGCGGCTCGACATTCAGACCGCCGGCTCCGGCGAGCAGCAGGCTGAAGGCTACCTGTATGCTCTGCGCGACCCCGAGGCCGTTCGAGATCAGTTGCTCATCGCACGTGACCAAGCCGTCGAATCCGGCAACACGAAACACATATAGAATTCATTGATGATAATTGGAGACCGAAGAAAATGACTCGCAAGACAAACCCCATTGCAGCAACGGCGATAATTCTTGCAGTTGGTTCTTTTGTCTCTGCCGAACCATCCGGCGAAACTAAGGCCGGGCAGAAGGTGGCTGCCAAGATCGAAAAGGACGAGGTTGCAGTAACGATCGAGGGCAAGCTCTTTACGTGCTACAAGTTCGCCAAGACTCAGAAGTACCCCTATTTCTGGCCCGTCAACGGCCCGGCTTCCGGCAAATCAGTGACGAGCGAGACATCAGAGCCGTATCCCCACCACCGCTCGCTCTTCTTCGGCTGCGACAGGGTCAACGGCGGAAACTACTGGCAGGAGGGCAACGAGCGAGGCCAAATTCTCTCGCAAGGCCAGAAGATTATCGAGCCGGACGGACAGAGGGTGGTCTTCACCGACGAATGCCTCTGGAAGCAGCCCGGCGCCGAACCGATTATCAAAGACCACCGGCGCATCACTATCACCGCACCGGGCAAAGAGATAAGAATCATCGACTTCGATATTACCATTGAGCCGCTCACCGACGTCACTATCCTCAAGACCAACCACGCCCTGTTCTCGGCGCGAGTCGTGCCCGAACTGAGCGTCAGCTCCGGCGGAACATTGGTCAACGCCGAGGGCAATGCAGGCGAGAAGGGCACATGGGGCGTCAACTCCGCCTGGTGCGATTACCACGGAACACGCGACGGCGTTACGGAAGGGATCGCTATCCTCGACAATCCCAACAATCCCTGGTTTCCGAGCAAATGGTTCACCCGCGACTACGGCTTCTTCTCGCCGACGCCGATGAACTGGCTCGAAGACGACAAACTTCAACTGTCCAAAGGAAAGAAGCTAAAGCTCCAATACCGAGTGGTGGTACACACCGGCGATGCCGAGAAGGCGGGCATGAAAGGTATTTTCGCCGAATACAAGCGCTCCGCCCAACCACTCAAAACCGGCGCCTCACCATAGCCGAGGCTGGCAAAGGCGCCACTACGATGAAGACCACAATCATCAACGCCGGCTTGCGAGTAATTGCCGAGCCAATCCGCCTGCGGCGGGTCGCGTTGCCGGAGACTCGGCAACAGCAATGACTCGCCGGATTATTGGCGCGCCGAGGCAAAAAAATGCGGCTTATCCAAAAAAAACGTAGTTTCCACAATGGACTTTTCAGAATTTTGCATTATACTTGTACGTTTTATATGGAGCAAGTAAGGATCGGTTCATGCAAAAGGAAATCTTCTGGTTCGGCGTTATAATCCTCGCAATAGGAACCATTGTAATTGGTTACATTTTGTTGTCGTGAGGTCTAATATGGTAACATGTAAAAGTAGATTGAGCGGTTTACAAAATGAAAGACCTGATAGCAAAAATGGCCCGCGAAGGCTATGAACCCGGGTTCCCCGGCTCGATGGAGACTGCTAACCACGCCATCGACGCCGAGCTCTGCGCCAACGGCATCTGCGAAAACTGCAACCACGTGGGCCTGACATACATGCCCTTTGTTGAGCAGACCTCACAGGACTTCCGGGCATTCAGCTTCTGCCCCGAATGCGGCAACGCCGAGGAGCTTTAGCACCATAGGGGGCAACGATGAATTTTTGTGTTTCAAGACTTTCAGCGACAATCGCCATTGAGTGGTTGGCGGCGACTGTGCTGCACGCAAGCGTTTTCTATGTCGATCCTGAGACCGGCAGGATGGATAACGACGGCTCTGCAGAGCATCCGTGGAAGACCGTTCAGCAGGTATTTGAGCAGAATCTGATACAGACGCAGGACGCTGCAGGCCGACTTAAAAATGAACACGCGCCCGTCAAGGCCGGAGATACTATCCTGCTTTGCTCCGGCTACCATGGCGAGATTAACTGTCGGGTAGCCTATAACGATGAGTTCATCACGATAGCGGCCCAAGTGGGCCACAAGCCAAGAGTAAGGCGAGTATTTTTTTCACAGGCCGGCAAGTGGATTATCAGAGGTCTCACCGTCTCGCCCAGCTTCGCGGCTGAATACAAGCCAGATCGCTTGATCTACATTGTCGATTGGGGCGGGCCGAGCAGCGATTTCGTAATCGAGAACAACACCCTGTATTCCTCAGCCGACGCTCCTTCGTGGTCTGCCGAGCAGTGGGACAAGCTATCCTGTTATGGGATTACCGTTATTGGGAAGAGAATAAGGATTCGGAACAACACGCTGCGGTACGTCAACTACGGCATTACTATCAGCGGCGATCAGATTACCGTCGAGCGAAATTCCATCGAGCACATCGCCGGCGACGGGATTGTCTGCTCCGCCGACAACGCCTCCCTGCTTGGCAATAAAATCAAATACTTCTACAAGGTGAACGACAACCACGACGACGGCATTCAGTTCCATCGTGGCGCAGACAAGACAACGCCAATCGTAAACGCGGTGGTGAGCGGCAACTGGGTCATTGCCTGGGATAATTCCGTGAGCAATCCGCTGATTGGCAGCCCGCAGGGCATTTGCAACTTTGACATCCCGGCCGTCAACTGGCGAATCGAGAATAACGTCGTGCTCGTCCAGCATCATCACGGCATCACCATCGGCGGCTGCCAGAACGGCGTCATAGTAAACAACCTGGCGTACAATCCATACGGGGGAGATTTCTTCGCGGGGATTATGCTTGGGACCACGCACGGCAAGACGCCAAGCGAGAATACCGTGGTGCGCAACAATCTTGTGGATTCGGAAATCAGCGCCCCTGGCAAAGGCCACACTATCGACCACAATATCATAGCCAGTCACCAGGTCCGCTACTTCCGCGACTTGGACAATTTCGATATGCGGCACAAAGAAGGCAGCCCGGCTATAGACGCCGGCAGCACCGATCTCGCGCCGGAAACCGACATCGAAGGCGTAAAACGGCCACAAGGGGCGGGCATTGACGTCGGACCATACGAAAGGAAAGAACACGATGAAGAAAAGTAAAGCAACTGCCCGCAATCTCGCGTCAGACTTGCTCTGGATTATCGTTGTCGTATCGGCTTGTCTATGGCCCCGTGCCTGTGCAGTTGGTGAGGAGCAAGGAGAATCGCCTCGCGCCGCGCGGAGCGTGCATTTGTGGTATCCAGCCGAGCAAGGCGCGGTGTACTACAATGAAGTGACCGTGGAGAAAAGCCGCCCCGGCAGCTACTTCTGCGTCTGCGGGTTCAAGCACGGATACTTCGGCATTCAGGAGCTGGCCCCGGACAAGAAAGTCGTCATCTTCTCGGTGTGGGATGCGGGCAGCCAGAACAATCCAAATGCCGTGCCCGAAGACCGTCGGGTAAAGGTGCTACACGAGGAAGACGACGTTCGTATCAGCAGATTCGGCAATGAAGGCACGGGCGGCAAGAGCATGTTCGACTATCAGTGGAATGTCGGCGAAACATACAGGTGCATGGTCAAGACTGCCGTCGAAGGCGACCGAACAACCTATGCAGCCTATTTCTATATCAACGAAGCAAAGAATTGGAAGCACCTAGCAACCTTTCAAACCATCACAGGCGGCGACTATCTGAGCGGATACTACTCTTTCATTGAGGATTTCCAGCGCAACGGCAAAAGCGCCCAAAACGTCCGCCGGGCACGATACGGCAACGGATGGGTCAAGACTAAGGACGGCAAGTGGCAGCCGCTTAGCCGCGCGACATTCAGCGCCGACAAAACACCGACAATGAATATCGACGCAGGCCTCGAAGAGGGCCGGTTCTTTCTTCAAAACGGCGGTGATACGGAAAATCATACACCGCTTGGATCAACGATCGAATGCCCTATTGAACAGATGAGCAGATCCCAGGCGAGCTTCGATGAAGGGTGGGAATTGGTCTGGGCCGACGAGTTCAACTACAAGGGCCTGCCCGACCAAACCAAGTGGGATTACGAAGTCGGTTTTATTCGTAACAGTGAGAGGCAATACTACACAAAGGCCCGCCCCGAAAACGCCCGCGTCGAAAACGGAACGCTGATTATCGAATCACGCAAGGAGAAATACGACAGGGCCGAGTACACCTCCGAGAGCCTGCATACATGGCACGTGGCCGAATGGCTGTACGGGCGAATCGAGGTCCGGGCAAAGCTGCCGACCGGCAGAGGGACGTGGCCGGCAATCTGGATGCTCGGCGTCAATCGAGACAAGATCGGCTGGCCCGCCTGCGGAGAGATCGATATCATGGAGAACGTCGGGTTCGACCCTAACACGATCCACGCAAACATACACACCAAGGCGTACAATCATGTAAGGGGGACAAACAAGGGCGCCAAGATAAAGGCCGAGAAGCCTTATGACAAATACCACGTCTATGCGATCGAGTGGTATGAGGACAGGATGGATTTCTTTCTGGACGACGAGAAATACTTCACGTTCAAGAACGAAGGGACCGGCAACGACGTCTGGCCTTATGATAAGCCGCACTACTTGATCCTCAACGCCGCTATCGGCGGCTCCTGGGGCGGCCAGAAGGGCATCGACGACGCCATCTTCCCCCAGAAATACTGCATCGACTATGTGAGAATCTTCAAGAGAAGCCCGGACTGACGTGCGGACAGCCCAACAACACAGCCGGAATGTTGCCCCACCGTCCACCACATAGGTAGTTTATCAAGATTGAAACTGTAGGCGTCATCGTGAGGCTCTTTGACAGAGCAGAGGAGCTTCCATTCTTCGAGGGGTATGAGATTGCCACGGCGGCCTTCGGCCTCCTCGCAATGACGGGAGCCACAAAATCAAGTTTGACAGACTACTATAGATTCGGAGGAATATGCCTGGCCGCACGCTTCACCGCTCCGTAGCCGAGGCGCTGCGGAGTGTTGACGCCACGGCTATTTCTTGTCCTGGAACAGCCTTTGGGATAACAGAAACAGGTCGTTTTTCCAGACCGGCCAGGTATGCCCGCCTGAATCGACGTGCCAGACGTGTGAGACATTCATCTCCGTCAGGTGCTCATGGAACTTTTTGCTTACGTTCATCAGATTATCCTGATCGCCGCAGGATATCCACAGCAAGCGGAGCTTGTCGTTTGCCATCTTGGGTTCGGCAATAAGCTCGCTGGCCGGCTTGGTATTGGGCGCCGATGAGAATCCGCCGACCCAGGCAAACGTGTCGAGATGTTTCAGGCCGAAGTTCAACGACTGGCCCCCTCCCATCGATAATCCCGCCAATGCACGATGCTCGCGATCCGCCTTGACGGAATAGCGCGATTCGATGTAGGGAATTACATCGTTGAGCAAATCTTTTTCAAAGACCGCATAAGCCTCAATACTGCCTGGCTCAAATATGTTGGCGGGCTGCGGCTCTACACTGGCCCGCCCATTCGGCATCACGACAATCATCGGCGCGGTCTTCTTGTCGGCATAAAGGTTGTCGAGGATGACATCCGCCGACCCGGTTCGAGTCCATCCGTTTTCGTTATCGCCGATGCCGTGCAAGAGGTAAAGGACGGGATACTTTGTGTCCTTTGAGTAGCCGGGCGGCGTATAGACCACCATGCTCCGCTCAACGCCGACTGTCTTTGAGGGGTATTTAATCGTCTCGACCTTGCCGCGTTCGATGTTGTCTCGCAGGGCGTCAAAACTCGCAGGTTCGGCTTTGGACGGGGCGGCGGCCCGGTTGTCAGCCTTCCCGGGCGGAACCGGCTTAAAGAGCTGAGGGGTAAACTCATTGAGGTAGTTCCTCCAGTTAATCCAGGTGTGGCCTCCGTCCGTCTCCTTGTAGAATACACGGAATCCGTGTTTCCTGAGCACTTCAACTGTGCGACGAGTGGTTTCAACAAGGAAGTCTTCCCTGCCCGTGGCAAACCAGAGAAGCTCCAGCCCCTCCTTCAACTCAGCGTTTTTCAGAACTTCGGCATGTCGCTGTTCCCAGGTCGGGCCGGTATCTGAATCCACATTTCCGCCGCGCCGTCCCGCAAGCTCGAAAACGCCCGAACTGAAGACACCCGCATATCCGAATTTGTCCGTATAGCCGACAAGGAGCGTGAGCGTATGGCCGCCACCCATCGAAAGGCCTGCAATCGCTCGGTGCTTGCGGTCCGCATACACACGGTAGTTCTTCTCCGCGTACGGCATGATGCCATTGACGAATTCCTCTATGAATGGATCGACCTTAGGCAGGGGCCGGCCAAAACTAAACGGGCCCGTATGACCAGCCGGCATCACAACAACCATCGGCTCGGCCTTCTTGGCGGCGATCAGGTTGTCCAGGATAAAGCCGGCCCGACCGACCGATATCCAGGAATCGTCGCAATCGAATGCCCCGTGCAGTAGATAGAAGATCGGATATTTGCCCTGGCCCGATTCATAACCCGGCGGCGTATAGACATGCATACGGCGAAAACGCTTCAGTGACTTCGAGTAATAAGTGACCTCCGCGACCGCTCCGTGCGGCACATCCTTCGTATCCATGAAGTCAGAACCGGAAATATAGACCAGGCTCCACGTGTTGCTGTTGGATTCACTCGTGGAGGGATTGCGCGGATCAATCACCGACACGTCATCGACATTGAAGTTATACCGATACGCCCCCTGAACGATTGGACCAAGCGTTACTTCCCATACACCATTGACATCCTTGACCATCTCTGCCCCCTGTCCGATGCCGGGGATGTCGCTGCCGGTTAGCCGAACGGCCTGGGCCTTCGGGGCCAGGATGCGAAATGTCACCTTCCCATCTGCGAACACCTCGGGAGAGACCACCCGCGGCCCGCGAAAGCTGCCGAATCCAGCTATCACGTCGGAACCCAATGCCCATAATATCAGTATCATAACGGCTGTCATTAACGCGATTCTTTTTCGAGTGCCCATTACTCTTGTCCTTTCATCATTCATTTTCCTTAATCGTTTGACGGCCGCGCTCACATTGCATCATGGCCCCCGATATGCGACCAAGAAACGTAACCAGTCTCTTAGCTTCTTTGGCCTGAAACGGAGATAACAGAACATCCTGCAAAGGCTTGATTTCCGCCGACAGCTTCGCGTAGGCCCGGCGTCCTTTGCGGGTGAGTGTGACCCTACGCGCCCGACCGTCGGCAGGATGCCGCTGCCTTGCCACAATACCGCTATTTTCCATCCGCACAAGCATCGCCCGAACGGTGTTGGGGTCGGAGGATGCCCGTTGGGTGAGCTCCTGTTGAGTAATTCCATCCTTGTCGGCCAGCAGGGCAAGCAGTACGAACTGGTCGGCCGTCATCCCGAAAGGGGCCAAGAAGGAATTGGTCTGGCGGTGCATTAACAAATATGCCGCTCGCAGCCCCATCGCAAGGTCGTGTCCTGTTGTCATCATGTTTCTCGGAAATATACTACGTAAACGTAGTAAATGTACAAGCAATCGGAACCCCTGTCAACAGAAATTCCTTTGAAGCCGGACGTTGGCTTTCAGGGGCTTGCTGACTTTCATCCCTTTGCTTGTCTGGCCCCCGAAAATTGGTCCGTGTTTTCCGAGGGTTTCGGCATTTCCCCTTGTGTCCTTTTACTGTTGAATAAATTTATGTTGTCGTGCCGATATCCTGAATGAGGGACAAGTGGTTGTCCCATAAAGGTTAACATTTAGGAGGCAAGACAATGCAAGCTCCTTCAAAATTCTGTTGTC
>DATEBC010000121.1:0-4157 GCA_035288065.1 Sedimentisphaerales bacterium
CAGGCTCCTCGGCGGCCTTCTTCTTGGTCTTTCTTGTGATTCGCACCTTCTGGAGATCAACCTTCTCCGAGGTCTCAACGGTGGTAACGTTCTCACCTTCGCTGAACCATTCGCGAATAGTAGCTGCAAGACCGGCTTTTATGACGGACATGTGGTTCTTGACGTCCAGACCCTCATCCTGGCACTTCTTGATAATCGAAGTGCTCTTAACACCTAACTCCTTGGCCAAAATATAGACTCTTGTGGAAGCCAAAAAAGTCTCCTAATCCGTTTTCTGTTGCTCTTGTTCCTGCTCTTGGCTCTCTACGGCTTCTGTCTCTCTATCTTCGTCCGGGACGTCTTCGGCCCGGTTATCAGCCGATTCGACCGCCATGAGTCTAACTTCCTTGCCGGCTGCCTCAACCAACGCCTCGGCCTTGCCCGCTTCGAGTCCCAGTTCACCAATCAAAGGCTCAACTCCCACGTCGTCCAGGTCGAGCGCCGATATGACCCCCAGCGCTATAAGCTTGTCAACTATAGCCTCATCCACACCCTCAACCGTTTTAATACAGTTTGTCAGACGCTCGATCCCCTGATTGTACTCGTCCGGCGTCAGGATATCGATGTCCCAGCCCGTAAGCCGAGCTGCGAGCCGGACATTCTGCCCATGTTTGCCGATAGCAAGGCTCAACTGATCCTCATCCACGACAACAGTGGCTCTGCCAAGCTCGAAACACAGCGCTATCTCGCTTACCTTCGCGGGCATAAGTGCATTGGCGACAAGGGTTTGCGACGATTCGTTCCATCGCACAATATCGATCTTCTCACCCCCCAGCTCTTCAACTATATTCTTGATCCTGCTGCCGCGAACACCCACACACGCCCCTACAGGGTCAACCTTATCGTCGAAGGTGGCCACAGCCACTTTTGTGCGGTACCCCGCCTCGCGCGCCAGAATCCGAATCTCGATGATCTTCTCGCTAATCTCAGGCACTTCCAGCTCAAACAGACGACGGATAAACAGAGGATGAGTTCGAGACAGGATAATCTTAACTTGACTGGCGTTTTCCTTGACGTCGAGAATCAGACACCGAATTCGCTCGCCGGGTCTGTGCGTCTGGCCCATTATCTGTTCGCCCTTGGGCATGAAGCCCTCCGTCCAGTGATCAAGGTTCACGATCACCGTTCCCCCCTCGTAACGAACAACGGTCCCGCTGATGATTTCCCCTTTGCGCTGGACGAACTCGCTGTAGATGCTGTCCCTCTCATCGGCACGTATCTTCTGGATCATCACCTGCTTGGCCGTCTGAGCAGGAATCCGACCTAGACTGCGTATGTCGATCTCCACGTTGTCCTTCAGCGCTGAGATATCCCCGGTCTCGCGGTCGATCTTCACGACCACGGCGCTTTCAAGATCGCCAAAATGCTTCCTCGCCGCAGAGACCATTGCCTCTTCAAGGTCCACGAATATCGATTCACGATCAATATTCTTGTCGCGGGCGATGTTATCTACTATTCTGAGCAGTTCCTGACTCATCGTCGTTTCTCTTCAAAATCCGGCATCCGTTTCACTTTGCCCGCCTGCCAATATCTTAGCAGGATAAAAAAAGTGGAAACTCAACAGTTTCCACTTCAACCCAACGCCCCCTAACCAAAGCCATCAGGTCTCCTTACTTGATGTAAAGAAAACCAAAAAGGCTTCCGACAGGAAAGCAACGAACAGAGGTTGTAGGCTTCTCAAACTACATCATCTGCCTCCGGTAAAAAAACCTCGTTCGTTTCCCGGCGTTGAAGCAGAAACAGCGATTTCCGAGCCACCGTTTCGACAAAGCGCGACCACCCAAGTCAATTGTTGTTCGCCTAACTTGCACTGTCTGCCGATCCCGTCAGCGCCATATCGAGCACCTCTTCAGGTCCAAACCTGGCTGTGGCAGCCGTTAATCCTTACATACCAAACACATATAATAATCGTCAAACCCGGCACTCGCAATAATTTTTTTGCTAATTTTGCACAATTATTGGCCTTGCCCACACCAAGAGACGCCGATTGCTCGAATATGCAGCCGGAAATCCCCAACGTCCCAATAAAACAGGCCCTCTACGCATAACTATCCCAATAACCGGAAGGTGCTTGACCAACTACACTTCATAGACCTGCTACTGCACCGGAATCAGGCGAAAGCTCACCTTTCCCTCTTGAATAGCGACTTTCTGCACTCGAACCCGTATCTCTAATTTGCTGTCTATAAGCATTGGGAAAACCGGATCGAAAGGCTCATCGTTCAGCAAGGATGCCGCTATTTTGGTCTGCCACGCCTCCGTATCCACAGCCGACGCGGCAACTTGCTCGGCGTACATCTTCTTGGCCATCAACTTGGCAAGCGGGGTGATGTTCATTGCTCCGACCTTCAATTTCTTCACTTTTAGGCTCAGAAGGCCCTTTTCGTCGATTTCCGATTCTAACTCGATAGTAACGACTAATTCTATCCCTTTGACGTCGGCCGTTCCCATCAGCACCAACCTGCCCGGTTCGAGAACGGCAGCCGGGGCGTAAAGCATAACGCCTTCATGCTCCAGCGGCCAGTTCCACTCCAAGCCCCCGCGAGCCACAATATCGTTTAGCCCCTCCTCGCTCAACGCTACATCAAAAGGCTCTCCAAACTGGGCGCCGTTATACACCGCCGAGTGGAAGAGCGTCAGATACGGGCTTACCTGCCCCGGCTTGAAACCCGCCGGCGAGAGAGGGTTATAACGCCCGGGCCGGTACAGCAGCAGAATAAACACCAACACCGCAACACCCAGGTCGATAGAGAGCCAGATTGCCAGTTTCTTCAATCGCGACTTTTTCTTCGCAACTGTCGAATCTCCGGCAGTTTCTCGGTTTTCTTTCTTGCTCGAATCCATCCGGCCGATTATAGTAACTTGTCTTTTTGGTATGAAGCTATTTTTCTATCGACGAACCTGCAAGTGAAAATAAAGGATGCACCATATATGGCAAGTCATTTTGCTGATCGCCTCTGCGACGCCGTCCGGTCCCGCAAGACGTCATTGATTGTCGGGCTGGACCCTGTATATAACAGACTTCCCGCTGCGATTAAGAGCCATCGACACATGAATGATGAATTTGACGCCGATGCCGCCGTCGATGCAATCTTCGATTTCTGCACCCAGACTATGAGAATAATTGCTCCTATGGTCCCGGCTGTGAAAATAAATGTGGCCTTCTTCGAGAAGTATCTCTGGGAAGGCATAGAGACCTACTACGCCCTGATAACAGAGGCCGACGACCTCGGCCTTGAAGTAATCGGAGACGTCAAACGCGGCGACATAGGCCACACCGCAAAACTCTATGCCGCCGCCCATCTCCAAAACCCCGAGTTGGCCGGCCTCGAGGATACCCTCGCCCCCGATGCTATAACCATCAACGGCTACATCGGAACCGACGGAATCGAGCCTTTTGCAGAGATGGCCACAAAGCAGGGCAAAGGCATCTTCGTGCTCGTGCGGACAAGCAACCCGTCCGCCGCGGAGATACAGGATTTCACCGGCGCCGACGGCCAGGCAGTGTATGAAAGAGTCGCCGAAGTCGTCGCCCGCATAGGCGATATACCCGAACGAATAGGAGCTAACGGCTACAGCAACATAGGAATGGTTGTGGGCGGCACAGCGCCCGACGTAACCAAAGCTCTGCGCCACAAGTATGAAAAGGTATGGTTCCTCGTCCCTGGGTACGGCTCTCAGGGCGCCACAGCGGAGGACTGCGTCCGCTTCTGCAAACCCGATGGGACAGGCGCGCTCGTAAATGCCTCGCGATCCATAATCTACGCTTACGAGAGACCACAGTACAAAGAGCAGTTTGGCGACGACTGGAAGAGGTGCGTCGAGCAGGCCGTGATCGACGCCAAAGTGGACCTCGCAAACGCAATGCAGACATTGATATGATCGCATGGAGCCTCGTACGTCCTATGACAAATATCTTCATTATTCATAATCACTCAAAATGTCATGATCAGCCTTATCAAAGACAACTATGAAGCACTTAGACGCCTGTGCGTGGATTATCGGGTTAAGCGTCTTGATGTATTTGGCTCCGCTCTGACGGAACATGATTTTGACCCGGAAAAGAGCGATTTGGACTTCCTCGTTGATTTTCTTCCACTCAAGCAGGGGCAGTATGC
>DATEBC010000122.1:0-2584 GCA_035288065.1 Sedimentisphaerales bacterium
GTGAAATCCTGGTCCTGGAGCGGGACGCGCTTCCGTGAGCCTACCCCGCCAACTATGCCGCTGTTGCCGCGGACGCGGGTATGGCCGGTGTGTTGCCCGGTCATAAGGACGCTGCGGGACGGCGCGCAGACGGTCGAGCCGGTGTAGCACTGCGTGAAGCGAGTGCCTTCTTCGGCCAGCTTATCGATATTGGGCGTCTTGATTCGCTTTTGCCCGTAGCAGCCCAAATCCGCATAGCCCATATCGTCGGCCATGATATAGATAATATTGGGCAGCTTGGCCCTTGCGGATTTGGAGCGTCCCGTCGCACAGCCCGGCAGGGCCATTACCGCGGCACCGCCGGCGATTATCTTCAAGAATCGGCGTCGGTTCATAATCGCTTTCCTTATCGAGGTTTTCCCGAAAGATTTTTGCAACATAATAACGTCTGCGAATGTGGAATGGAAGAAGAGAAGGGGATTCAAGATTGCAGATTTCGAATCTCAGATTCGCGCATCTTGGAGTTTTCTCAAGTAGTGAATGAGTGATTTGCGGCGGCGTATGGATTCATAGGGGCGCAGTTGCTCCTTTGGGCGAGTTGTGGTTTTCGTGGGCGCATTCGGGGCATTTCATTTGCTGGCTCCTCCGGGTGGGTCGTGGACGAGTAACGAGTCGTTGGGGTCTGCCGGTTGTGATTCGAGGGTCGGGGGTATTCCTCGCCGGATGTCCAGCCCGTTTTGCACGGTGTAAATGTTGTCGTCGTTCACGCCGCAGGAGGATTGCTTCTCGAAAGATGCGTGGCCATCCACGAAGAGGACATTCTGCCCGTCCTCCTGGTGTTCGAAGGCATTGCCTCGTTTGGTGCATTCTCTGGTTCCGTTCGGGTCGAAGGCTTGAAAGTCCTTGTTGTCCGGCCTGGCGCGGCGGCTGGGACTGGCCAGCCACGGATTCCTGTCGGCTGCGACCGCCATCCCCGGATCGCTCGATGTGGTCAGTGGGTAGGGGCCGTAAGGAATATGGTAAGTGTAGCTGCAGTGTTTCGAAGGGTCGGGACCGAAATCCCAGAGATCGATGAGGTCCTTGCCGCGGACTTTGTACTTGGCGAGAGTGAATTCGGTTGCGCCTATATCACCTCCCATTTTCTTACCTCTCCCTTGGCTGCCTTTGCAAATGAATGATTTGGGTGAGACATCGGTGAATTTGACGAGGAGAAATAAGTTGGCCGACATGCTGGCCTGACCATCACCGTCATTCAGACCGTAGGCTTCGGCAGGGATGTCGGCCTTCCAGTTAGGCGTAGGGCCCCATTTGGAGGCCTTCCCGCCGGCGCGGGGGAATTCATCGTCATAATCTTGAGCGTAGATCAGCATCGCCTTGCCGATCCCGGAAAGATTGGTTCCGCAGTACGGGCGATATGCGACGGACCGTGTTCTGGCCAGAACGGACAGGATGGTGATGAAAAAGAATACTGCGATAGGCAGGGCAATTCCAATGGCGGCATATGCCCGGCCGGTAAGGCGCCCGCGGCTCAGTTCAATGCGCACCACAGCGGTCAGACCCGGAAAGATTGCCAGAAACGAGGAGAAAAATAGGGCGTCGGTAAGCACCGATGAAGAAGGCTTGAATCTCGGCACTCTCGCCCAGACCATGAGAACCATGCCCAATATGGCGAAGACACATGAAGCCACGGCGAGCTTACTGACTCTAATGTCGAGTTCTTCGGCTGTATCTGAAGTTTGGGGTAGTTCGGTGCCACAGGCCGAGCATATGCTGGCGTCGGGGTTGTCTTCTCGGTTGCATTTCGGGCACTTCATCTTTCTGCTCCTTTGGGTGGCTCGCGATGCACTTGATTATGCTTTATTATAGCAGGTCTTTCGTGAGTGGTGAATGGAAGAAGATGGGGGATTCAAGATTACAGATTTCAAGTCTCAAATTGGGGCCGGGGGGCGAAAAAGGGCTTGAAATTGCGTTTGGACGTGTTTTAATACGTTTTGGCTCAAGCTAAATAAGCCGGCGTCCCGATTTATCTTGGGGACCGGTGCGAGAGTAGCTTGAGGTGTAATATGGCGTACTATGTTGGAATCGTGAAAATGGCTCTTAAAGACTGGTGGTCCGGGACGAGCAGTTGGCTTAGGTCGCACGGTTTCTCGACGGATGCCGGCATTGATGCGGAGGTGGATGACCAGGGCTATATCCACCAGGAGCCCCAAGAGGCCAATGAGCAAGCCGAGCAGCACGTCGAGACGCCCGAGGCCCAGGATAATAACAGCGTCGTTGTCAGGGCCGACGGGGCGGGGCCCGACAGGACGCAATCGCTGGAGAAGATACAGGAGGGATTCAATCAGCTTGTATGTCAATTGCAGGGCATTAACGAGCATTTGAATAGGCAGGTTGCTCAACATGCCGAGTTGATGGAGCGTATCGAGAAGCTGCCGGAATGGCTGGCTAGCTTCCCGACCGTTGTCGAGGGGCAAAAGCAGATAACCGAGCAGCTCCTCGAACAGGTTAAAGGCGCGGCAGCCAAGCAGGAGCGGTTTATAGACGCCGTTGAGAAGATGCCGATCGAGACGGCCAAGCAGACCGATGCTTTGGTTGACATCAACCA
>DATEBC010000123.1:0-5507 GCA_035288065.1 Sedimentisphaerales bacterium
GGCTCGCCCCCCTGCCACGCAAAGCCCGCCAGCGGAAAGCCCAACTGCATATAATCCTTGATGAGCTTCTCGAGCACCTCATCGCTCATCCGCTGCCGCCCCTGCCCGATTTCAGCCGGTCTGCACTTATAAAAACAATAAGTGCAATCGACGTTGCAATCCGATCCTGAAGGCTTAATTAAAAGAGTAAAAGGCTTCATCGTTAGCTCACTCTTGACTTTCTCTGTGCCTGATGAGCCATTTTCGCACCCATCGCTCAGCCTCCTCGCCCGTCTGCAGCTCGCCTTCCAACTGCGCGATATACATCTCCTGGGCCAATTGCCCCAATTCGGGTCCCGCTACCGCACCTAATCGCGCCAGAGCGTGCCCGTTGAGCAGGGGCGCGGGTCGAAGCTCAATGTCGCCCAGTTGGTCAATCCTCCCTCGCAAAGCATTCAGCGCAGCGAGCCCCTTGCCGTCCCCGGCCTCTTGAAGCGCCCTCTCCAACGAAAAAAGGTCCTCAAAATACGGCTCAGCCAAAAACTGCTTCAACTCCGCCAACGACATCTTCTCTTTCAACAGCCTGCCTCTGTTCGCCAGCAGATACTTTACGTGTTTCTTCTGCTTGTTGCTAAGCCTCAATATTCGCAACCTCTCAACGGCTGGCTCCGTCTCCAAGCCGGCAAATAAGCCTGCCAGACCTGATGCAAAATCAATCTTCTTCGGCAATCGGCCAAGCACGCCGACGGCAAGCGCGGCCTTCTCACCCACAAAACCATCGAAAATCTGCTCGGCCAATCCGCCCTTGATAAGCATCGCCGCCCCGGCCGAGCGATTCGGGCTCGCAAGGATACCCTCCAACTCCATCGCAATCCGTTCGCCGCTTATCTTCTTTATGTCGCCGGCCTGTCTGCAGATCGCCGCAAAGGTCGCCGGTTCTATCGCAAAGCCGAGCTGAGTCGAGAATCGCACGGCGCGAAGCATCCGCAAATGGTCCTCGGCAAACCGGTCCTGGGCATTGCCTATTGTGCGAATGAGCCTCTTCTTGAGGTCCGCCCGCCCTCCAACGTAATCAATCACCTTCTTCTCTATAGGCTCGAAGAACATCCCGTTAATTGTGAAATCCCTCCGGCCGGCGTCCTCGGCCGCGCTTGCGAACCGGACCGACACCGGATGCCTGCCGTCGGCATAGTCGGCGTCTGTTCTGAATGTCGCCACCTCGACGTGCATACCCCTGATCAGGACTATCACCACGCCGAATTTCACACCCACTTTGAGCGTCCGGTTGAACAGCTCGGCAACCTCATCAGGCCGAGCATCGGTGGCGACGTCGTAATCGTTGGCCCGCCGGCGCAACAGCATATCCCGCACGCACCCCCCGGCCAGAAGCGCCTCGAAGCCGCTGCGCCGCAGAACCTTGACTACCTTGATTGCAGCCTGCTTATTTGTCATTCGCCTCGCCCTCGCAGAATCGTCACAGCCATCGTCCCCCACTTGCGTCGTTCAACGACCTCGAATCTGCCGTACCGGTCAAGCAGCTCCGTCCCCTTCTGCGTCCGCACCACGATCACCGCGTCATCCGCCGCCTGCCCGCCCACAACGTTCAGCAATGCGCTCAAGGCCGAACCTTCGCTCACATCTCTCGTATCCGCATAAGGCGGATCGATGAACACAAGATTGCACCTGCCCGCCTTGTAGTCGTCCGGCACGCCTAAGCTGAAAGCATCCGTCCGCACAACCCTCGATTTCCCAACAAAGCCGGCCTTGGCGATATTCTTCTCCAAGACAGCAGCGGTCTGCCGATCTCGCTCGACGAATGTTGCAAACTCAGCACCCCTGCTCAATGCCTCGAGTCCCAGCGACCCGACGCCGCTGAACAGGTCGCCCACAGCCGCCCCCGCCGGCAAATCATACTTATACAGCACGCTGAAAAGCGATTCCTTGACGCGGTCGGTTATAGGCCGAGAGTCATAAGTCTTGGGGCTTAGCAGCTTCATACCGCGTTTTGCACCGGCTATGATCCTCATCTCATACTCAAAACAACCTTGAACCGCACGGCGATCTATTGAACTTTGAATAGCCTCGTGCTACGTAGCCGACTTCGCAGAGTAGCAAAGGTGAACATTCTCAGTAAGATGGCCGCACCCGCCTCGGCGGGTCATTTAACCGTTCAAACATCAATAATTGGTCCAGTAGTCAACCACAAACGGCTTGTCGAGGACCGGCCCGATCAATTCAGCGAAGGCCTTGTGCGCCGGGTGCGGCAGGTACTTGGCCCGGTCCGCCTCGCTCTTGAACGTCACAACAAAACAGTGCGTAAAACCGTCGGCCAGATTCTCCTCGCTCACATCGGTGCCCCACTCGAAATCATGGATCGCACCAATCTTGCCCGGCAGTGCCGCGAATGCCTCCTCGACGGCCTTTATATCCTTGGCCTTGGCGTCCTCTTTGAACCTGAACAGCACCACGTGCCTGAGCAGCTTCTCCGGGGCATTCTCGGATACGGCCTTTTTCCCCGCCTCGGGCTTATCCGTATAAACCTGCTCGGTCTTATGCACGTTCACGCAGCCGGCCAGCAATATCGCCCCCAACACCAAATAAAGTACATTCCGTGCCATACTTGCATATCTCCAATAATTCTGAACTTCATCTTGTTCACGTTGCTACTGCAAAAGGCGGATTCTATCACTCACATCCTCCCCAGTCCACCCCAAAAATAGCGAACCCGCCGCGGCGGGCACAGCCTTCTTGTTCAATGGTGAGTCCGCAGTTTATCATGGAATCCGCATCGCCGCCTGACATCACAGAAAAGTAGTTTACTTCGCCCGTCTGAACGTTACAATCAATACCCAAATACCGGATTTCGGGAACCAGATACCCGGACCGATCAACGGCAGACTTTCTCAAATAAGGACTTGCACTATGCCCGATAGACGGGAACATTCGGCTGTGCGAAAGGCCAGCCCCTGCCGCGCCCCGGCCGGACGGATGTATAGAGCGCGCGGAGGCCTATCATGAGCACGGCGCGATTGTGCCTCGAACCCTGGCGGGAGGAAGGCGACGAATTGGTCGTTGCGGCATCGCTGGACGATCCGCAGGGCAAGCGTCATCGGCTGTGGTGGCGGCTGCCCGTGCGGTGGCGCGAGGCGCTGACGCCCTGGGCCGACCCTTTCGTCGTCGCCTTTCTCTTTCCCATGATGCAGTGGCGGCGGGACGTCTTCGTTGAGGGCTCCGTATCGCCATCGCTGCTGTCGAACCTGGAGGACTACGCGGCTGTCTGGCAGGCGTGGGCGCCCGACCAGTACCAGCCGGTAGAGATTCGCGCCCGCGAGGAAGCCGAGGCCCCGCCGCCGCCCGAAGAAGGATTAACCATCGGCCCGTACTCCTGCGGGGTGGATTCGTCGTTCACGCTATACCGGCATCGCCGGAGCCTGGCGGGGCGCCGAACGAGACGGATCGCCGCGGCGATGGTGATGAATGGATTTGATATCTGGCTGGACCAGGAGAATGCCCGGGGCATGTACGAAGGGCTGCTGCGAGACGCCCGCGTCATGGTGGAGAGCATGGGCGTCGAATGTATCCCTGTCGCCGGCAACTTTCATGAGCTGCCCACCGTCTGGGGCCACAGCTTGGGCACACACTTAGTCGGCGGGCTGCGCTTGCTGGCCGGCCGCTTCGACGCTGCGCTGGTCCCCAATGATGTTCCGTACACCCGGTTGGGTATCCCATGGGGCAGCCACCCGCTCAGCAACCCATACCTGGGCGGGCGGCACTTCAAGGTTATCGACGATGGCGCGGAGTTCCCTCGTTTCGAGAAGATCCAGGTTCTGGCGCAGTGGCCGGATGCGATGCGACATCTGCGGGTGTGCTTCGAGAACCCAGGCAGCCATGCCAACTGCTGCCGATGCGACAAGTGCATTCGCACGATCCTGGCTTTTCGGGCTGCGGGTCTGGCGCTGCCGCCGGCGTTCGCCAAAGACGTCAGCAACCGGCAAATTCGCCGCATACGTTTCCGCCACGAATACAACACGCTCCATTGGCTTGAGGTCGCCGGGTACGCGGAACGCTGCGGGCTAGGCGGAGCCGGCTGGGTACGGGCCGTCCACGCCGCGGTCAGACACAACCGGCGTCGATGGCGGCGGCGGCGGATCAAGCGGGCGTTCATTCCTCTGCGCAACGGCATCCGCAAGCTATTCCGAGGCTCGCCGTTGAGCCGTAAGGAACTGGCCGAATCAGCCGGCAGCCATCAGACGCCCGGCAAGCCTCTGCGTGTATCATGTATGTGACAGATCATCTCTGCAGCAGTCTTTCATAGAGACGCTGTGTGCTTTCAACCAATAGAGAATGATTCAGATTGTCCTGTGCCCATTTTCTGGCGTTGGCCCCAATCCTCCTTCTCAAATCTGCGTCCTCAATGACCTTCAGCAATACCTCAGTAACAGGTTTAAGCTCTTTGCGAGTTACAAGGAATCCCGTTTCGCCGTGCCGAATATGATAAGATTCTTCAGTTCGCCTGGACCACGCGCAGACAACAGTTATCCCGCACATCATTGCTTCGTACCTTACCGAACCGCCGGACAGGCTGACCAACACATCCAGCCCGGCCAGGACATCCGGCATATCGTTTCTGCGTCCCGTGAAATGAATGTGGTCGAGCAGATCATTATCTTTAATGTACTTTGCTATCTGAGAATAATAGGAATGATCTTTGATATCCCCGATGATAAAGAAGGCGGCTTTCTTTGTCTTGGTCTTGCTCACTATGTCCCCGGCTATTCCGGCGAAACCGAGCTGTTCTTTGCCTTTTTCCACCCTGCCGACAATTCCCACCAGAACCGTGTCGCCGGCGGCATATTGTTTTCTGAAGACGCCTCCATCCGAATGACAATCGCGTGGTTTGAACAAATTCGCGTCCACAGCGTCATGGATCAGGACAATCTTATCTTTTGACGCGTTCGCCGTCTGATAAAGCCGCATCTCGACCCTCTTCGAGATCGGCACGAGAACGGTCGCCATCGCACAACGATGTTTCTTGAACGTCCTCCTATCGACCGGAGCTCTAATATGCAGTACTGAGGGGATATTGGCGCCTTGTGCGCTTCTGAGCATATACTCGCTCAGCCAGATATCCGAGGCATGCACCAACGATACGCCCTCGCTCTTAACCAGGCGGCACACATAGGCGGCGTCCCTGTATCGAGAGAACAGATGTTTGACTTTCCTCCAGCCCGCCAATCGGCGAACAAAGCATCTTATGCCTGCATCCTCCAATTCTTTCACAAATCGGCCGTCGCTGGTGCACAGCACGACAGGGGTGAATCTCTTTTTGTCGAGCCCTTTTAGCAGATACAACAACTGTCTCTGTGCGCCGGACACATCCCCTCCTTTGGTCAGATACAATATCTTATGGTTTTCACGCGACATCTAAAACGGAATGCTCCATACACCTATATCTTCAGCGAGAATACCTGGATTCTCATCCCATCGCCCTCGGCGACGTAAATATTACCCTTTTTATCGAGAGTTAT
>DATEBC010000124.1:0-10913 GCA_035288065.1 Sedimentisphaerales bacterium
CCTCTTGAGCAGCGGCTGATTCGCGTCGCTGTAGTCCAGCAGCGTCATGCTCGTTGCGACTCGGAACGCCTTCTCAATCAGAGGAAGCAGGCTTTGGATGAGCAAGCCCACGAGAAAGGTGGTTCCGGCGTGATAGCCGGCGCTGCTCAAAACCTCGATCGACTTATCGCCTTCAGCCAGAAGACCCACTGTTGTCGCCATCAAGAAGACCATTGTCGCAGCGACGGCGCTGACCTTGAGAAGCTTCATTCTTGTGCGGATTTCCTGGAGAGAGAAGCAGCAGGTCACCGCCCCGGCCAACATTGTCAGCAGAAGGTTGATGTTGGAAAGTTGCCCGGCTTGCTGTGAGCCGACGGCGAAAACCGCCAGGATGGCAAAAAGAACACACACGCCCATGGTGAACCGCCGGTCGTATGACAGGGACAGTATGATCGCTGCGGCCACGGCGCTGCCCGTTGCTCCGCAAGTGTGCCCGAACAATAGAGCAACAAGTTTAGTTGCAGCCAGCAACAGTATGAGCAAGGCCGCCAGTGACCCGGTCTTGGCGTGGTTCTTTATCAGTCGCTTCTGGTAGTGGCCGATGTACAGAAGTGCGACAACGCAGACGAACACTACCAGAACTGTCGTCAATATCACCGTGCGGTAAAGAGGCCGTCCGTCGAAGTCGAAGGAAAGGACCGCAGCGCACAGAACGACAAAAACTACCCAAATCAGAGCCGACAACAGATTGTCGCGATTCACGAAGTGGCTTATCTGCCGGAATCGATCAAAAGGTATATTCTTCCGCACTTGACTACGGCGAGGACTGGTTTTTCCAAATATTCCCATCAATTCGTCCTGCTATTGCCCGCCGGCTTCTTGTGGTGCTGGGCGAGACACAGCACTGCCCGTGAAATAATCGCCAACCGCGGCTAATCGGTCTTCGCCTTCTTCCTATAGGCCAGCACGATCTTCTGCACCAATCGATGTCGCACGATGTCTTTCTGGGTCAGCTCAACAAACCCAATGCCTTTTATTCGCCGCAGCGTTTCGACGGCTTCGATCATGCCGCTTTTCTGGCCTTTTTCGAGGTCTATCTGTGTTATGTCGCCGGTTATTATCATTTTCGAGCCGTGGCCCAATCTTGTCAATACCATAAGCATCTGCAGAGGCATAGTGTTCTGTGCCTCGTCGCAGATGACCACAGATTCGTTTAATGTGCGCCCCCGCATGAACGCCAGAGGAATAATCTCGATGATGTCGAGTTCCATAAACTTTCTCATCTGGCTGAAGTCCATCATATCCTCCAGCGCGTCGAAGAGCGGGCGAAGATACGGGTTGACCTTCGCCTGGAGGTCGCCCGGCAAAAATCCGAGTTTCTCACCGGCCTCGACGGCCGGACGCGCCAGGACGATTCTTCGAACCTGCTTTCTTTTAAGCATCGATACGGCTATCGCCACGGCGAGATAGGTCTTGCCGGTGCCCGCCGGTCCTATGCAGAATGTCAGGTCGTTGTTCAGCATTGTCTCAACGTACTTGAGCTGTCCTGCGGTGTTCGGCTCGATAATCTTCTTGGAGAAGGCGGTGACAGCCCGGCTCGTATCAGGGCTTTTGTCCTGCCCGCTTTGACTAACGAAGGCCGAGACATCCGCAGCGGTGAGGAACCGGTGTTTCAGCAAGTGTTTTTGCATTTTGTCGATGATTTCGGCGGCCTTTGCAACCTCTGAATCGTTCCCTGCTACGACCAGATAGTCCTGGCGTGCGGTTATTCGGACGCCGAGCGACTTGCGCAACAGGCGAAGGTTGCCGTCGGATGGTCCGAACAACTCCAGCGGCTTGTGGTCGGAATCTAATTGTATCGTGATTTCCAAAGCCTTCCTCTACTCAGCACAAAATGCAAAGAACAAATAGGCCAGCGGTGCCGCCAGCAGGGGCGAATCAATAATGTCCAGTATTCCACCGAAACCCGGTACCTTATTTGCTGAATCCTTCTGCTGGGCGTCGCGCTTGATCATGGACTCGGCCAGGTCTCCCAGTTGCCCGATGAACGCAAAACAGACGCCGAAGATTAACGCCGCCGGCCAGACCATTATATCACAGAATGTCGCAAAGAGAACTGCTGCTAATGTGCCGGCCACGACGGCGCCTCCCATACCCTCCCAGGTCTTTCCGGGGCTGATTCGCGGCGAAAACTTGTGTCTGCCGAACATTTTGCCCACCGACCAGGCGCCGATATCGGCGCACTTGATCACGCCCACAAACATCAGCAATGGCCACAGACCGAAATCGATCCTTATCGCGAGCACGAAGCCGCTCAAAAGGCCGAGGTAGCAGATGCCGAACAAGCTCGCCCCACAGTTCACTATCACGCCCGTCGTGCCGCAGCATATCTGCTGGTGGAGGAGCAGACCGGCCAAGACAAGAGCCAAAACCACCGCCAGATAGAGCGATTGTGAAATATCCGTCAACTGAGGCCAATACCACGTTGTTGCAAGCAGAATCGAGGCGACGGCGCCGAAAGGTGCGAATATCCGCACGTTCCTGGCTGCGGCGAGCTTCGCCAGCTCCAGTTGGGCCGGTAATGCCAGCGCAGCGATCAGAATGCAAAGAACAGTCCCCTGCACCGGCTTGTCCGGCGCCGAAGCCGTAAGCGAGCCGTCGAGCAGGCCGTCGAGGATAACGACTGACCCGAACGCGGCGATCATCAATGCGCCGAATAGCAATCTGTGTTTGATCATAATCCAAGTATATCGTATATAGCCTGATTTCGAATAATTTCGTGCTAATTCGTGTTAATTCGTGGTTATCGTTTGTTTCTGATATTCCCGAAGCGCCGGTTGCGTTTTGCGTATTCGCATATTGCCGCGTCGAGTGACGCACGTGTAAAATCCGGCCAGAGAGTCTTGGTAACGTAGAATTCGCTGTAGGAGATTTGCCAGAGCAGGAAGTTGCTGACTCTCATTTCATTTGCGGTTCTTATCAGAAGATCAGGGTCAGACAGTCCCGCCGTATAGAGATGCCGGCTGAAGCAGTCTTGATCGATATCTTCGACCTTAAGTTCGCCCTCGATGCATTCGCGGGCAATTGCCCTGGCGGCATCGACGATCTCCGTCCTGCCCCCGTAATTCAGCGCCAAAGCGAGTATCATGCCGGTGTTCTCGGACGTCATTGCCATAGTCCTCTTAAGCTCGTCGAGCACTGTGCCGGGCAGCGTAGCCCGTTGCCCGAGGTGGACAAGCTTTATGTTGTTGCTCATCAGCAGATTGCGCATGCTCACGAGGTACTGTGTATAAAGATACATCAGCCCCTGAATTTCCTCTATCGGTCTTGTCCAGTTTTCCACACTGAAGGAATACATGGCTATAGTCTCGATGCCGAGATCGACGCAGTGCAGGACCACCTCCTCCACAGTGACGCCGCCCTGCCGGTGTCCCTCGATTCTTGGCAGCGATCTTCGCTCGGCCCATCGACCGTTGCCGTCCATAATTACGGCAATGTGCCGCGGCATTTGCTCTGAGGCCAACCCAAGGCGTGCGGCGCTTTCTGCCCGTTTCTCGTCGAAGGTTCTCATAATCTTCCAAACCTGCCGTATTTTTGTCATCCCTTAGGGACGAAGCAATCTAAAAGCCCAACGCGCATCCCGTGATTCGGCGTGCCCTCAGGACCGTGGTTATCCTTCGCTCTCAGTCACCTCTCTTGCAACCTGCGAAGCACGAGATTATCTCTGTTCGCTCCGGCCCGACGCCAATCATTGTAATCGGCGTTTTCGTCAGTTCCTCCAATCGGCAGACGTAGTCCTTCGCGTTTACGGGCAGATCGTTGAATTCGCGGACGGCGCTTATATCCTCATCCCAGCCGCCAAGCGTTTCATAGACCGGCTCGGCCTTGACCAGCCGGGGCGTATTTGCCGGAAAAAACGTTGTTTCTTTGCCGTCGATTTTGTAGCCCTTGCAGACGCTCAATTCCTTCAGCCCGCTGAGGGTATCGAGGTGCATAAGCGCGATCGAGTCAATTGCGCCGATGGCAACCGAGTAGGAAACCGCCACGGCGTCGAACCACCCGCAGCGCCGAGGCCGGCCCGTCGTCGTGCCGTACTCGTGACCCTTGTCGCGGATGTATTGACCGATTTCATTGTCCTGCTCGGTTGGAAACGGTCCCGCGCCGACCCTCGTCGAGTACGCCTTGGCTACTCCGATGAACCTCTCGACCATTTTACCCGGCACACCGGAACCCGACGGCATCCCGAGCGGGCTGGAATTCGAGCTGGTTACAAACGGAAACGTCCCGTGGTCGATGTCCAGCAGCGACCCCTGAGCGCCCTCGAAGAGGATGCTCTTGCCGTTGGCAATCGAGTTGTGGAGAAACTCGGTCGTATCGGCAATGAAAGGTCCGATCGCCTCGCCGTAGCCGATGCACTTGGCGAAGATATCATCGGCGCTTATCGGCTCGGCGCCGTACAACCCGCCGAAGAGCCTGTTTTTATATTCCACGATATTCTGAACCCTGGCTTTGAGACCTTCGAGATCCTTGAAGTCGCCGACGCGAACCGCATAGCTCCTCCCGACCTTGTCTGCATAGCAGGGGCCTATGCCTCGGATAGTAGTGCCGATCTTGTTTTTGCCGAGCGAGTCCTCTCGCAGGCGGTCTTCCTGTTTGTGATAATCGAGCACTACGTGCGCATTCTCACTTACCAGCAGCCTTCCATCGAGCCGGATGCCCTTCCGGCGGAGTGTTTGGATCTCATTTATGAGCACTTCCGGGTCAACAACCACGGCGTTGGCGATTACGCACGTCTTGTCGGGCCGGACCGAACCGCTCGGAAGGATATGAAGGGCAAACTTTTCATCTCCGACAACGACAGTATGTCCGGCGTTGGCCCCGCCGCCGTAGCGAACAACAATGTCGCTGTTCTCGGCGAGAATATCGACTACCTTGCCTTTACCTTCGTCGCCCCACTGTAATCCTACTACGCACAAGTTCATAGATATCGTTTCAAAAAACCATACGTGTCTATCGGTCGCCTTCCTGTCCGTTTAGCGGTCGCCGGCACGGCGACCCCATACAATTAGCCCGCAAAACCGCAAAGCCGGTTGTCCAGCTAAACACGTACAAATAAATGCTTCTCAACGGCCCAAGACCGACCACTCTGGAGCGACGCGCATCTGCCCTTTTGAATTTCTCCGGCAAGCCCTCGCCTCAGGCCAACTCCGGCTGGTTATCAGTCCCTGATACCTCTCAGGCCCATTTTCAACTGATTTTTCCCACGAGATGGTCGAGAACGGCGGCCAGATTGTCGTAATTCCTGTTGCTAATCTTACATTTGATTTCGTTGCCGCTTTCCTTCTTGTACGTCACGACAAAATAGCCCTTCGAGTCAAAATGGGTCTTGTCAATCTGCCGTATGGAATCGTAAGGGATCTTTTCCTTGTCGCTGACGACAAAGTGGTTCTCATCGGCTATGAGCTTCTTTCCCCTTATCGCAAGCATATAGGCCGCGAGAAGCACCGCGATGCCTGCGCCGAAGGGCGGCGCCTTCCGATTGAACGCAAGGGTGCTGTCGGCTTTGCCGTCCTCGCTGGTATGGTTGGCTTTGAACTCCTCGTTAAAATATCCGTCATACGCGAACCACGCCGAAGCAGCCAGGCACACAACGATGTAGATTATCAGTCCGTTCTTTTTGTACTTGCTCAAAGGCGCTTCGATGGCCATTGCGCGTCCTTCCTGAATATCTAACTCAATCTCTTCTGCGCAATTGTCTCAATTAAAGGCTGGACAAAATTCGGCACGATTCTTTCCGCCATCAGCTCCTCCGCCAGTCGGCATTGATGCTCGAACGATTCAAGAGGATTGAAGCCGCCCATCGTAGGCGGGTATTGCCTGATCGTGAAAGAGAGGCTTATCGCCTCGTCAACGTCCTGGTCCCTCTTGCGAGGCTCATAAACGCTTGTCTTCGACTCTATGCTGACCCTCGCCTGAGTATGGCAGTCATCTGAAAGGGCGATAACCACAGCAGGTGAGAAACCTATAGGCCTGGCCCCCGGAACGTCCAGTATGGCCCCGAAAGGCGTCAGGCTGAACAACGCATCGGCGATCACCTCGTCGTGGTTGCCCCTGCAGTCGAAGTCCATAGCCAGAGTAACATCGAGAGAGTCGATGTCGAGATGGCTTATGCTCAGCATATAGGGGACAAGCTCGAGTACGAGCCTGTCCTGCTCGTACGCCATCCCGAAGTCGGCTGGATTCACCACTCCCGACCCGACGCGGTCCAGCTCAAGGGTGACCCACCGGTATTGGCCCAGGCTGCGATCTTCTTCGAGACAATACTCGTTGTTATCGCGGCGGTAAAAGCCACCCATCGTGGGATACTGCCTTTGAATCCGCTCGAAAAACGCCAGCACCGTGTCGCGCTGCGTCGGCAGATCCAACTCAGTATTGATGCACATATCGACGTAAAATTCGTCGCAAAGCGAGCTATAACTATTCGGCGTCATCCTAACGACCCTCCCTAAATATCGGGAACGTATTCCCTGAAATCCTGTTCAAGGCGCTCAAAACCAAAGACAAACGTTATTGCACGCCTGGGCATTATATACAGAAAGACTGATCTGTCCAGCATTTTTTCTGCCGAACATCGCAGATTTTCATCATCTTATAGGATAAATCATCGATTCACAGTCAATTAGGCGGGCGTATTCACTTACCAGGCCGGGAGTAGCTCTCTATCGGCGAGAAAAATTCTTTCTGCCACCTCTTCTAATATCCGTTTAGCGCTCGCCGGCACGGCGACCCTATACAATCGGTACGGAAAACCGAAAAGCCAGTTACCCCGCTAAACACGTACGGCCAGGAACCGGCCTACTCCGCTCGAGGCTCGCCGAGCCTCAATTCCGTGATTATTGCGCCGATGGCTGAGACCACGGCGAAGATGAATGCCCGCCACGCCCAGGCCTTGGCGAACATTCCAGCCGTGATGCCCCCCTCATCGACCGGGACGACAGCCACTAAGATCGTGCAGGCTGTAACCGCGGCGATTCCTCCGACCACCGCAGTTACAATCCGCTTCCATACTGGCGCTCCGCCGCATCCGAGGGTAACGACGGCCCCGTTGAGCAGAGGCAGTGTCGCCAGCAGCCACCAGATTTCCGCATTGCTCGGCAGCGACCCGACGTGTCGGATGTAGGATAAATCGACAAACACGAGGCAGCCTGCAATGGCGGCCGCATACACGCCTGCATGCCGGTACCGCGGCTTGAGCTTGGCGCGAACCTCGGCCCGCCTGCGCATCCGCCGCCGGATCGTCAGTGGCCAGTTGTAGAAAAGGCAGAACACCCAGTGCTCCATCAACGCCCCTCGCTCGCCGAAAACCGGAACGATATGCACCGCGTCCGTCGCCCAGTGCGCCGCCATAAACCTCGCCAAAACGGGGTAGCGGTACGTCATCTGGATCGGAAATGCCAGATAACCTATGATTCGGAAAAACGACATGAAAACCGCTATGCTGTAGTCCTTGAAATTGCGCTCCTTGATGATTAGCCCGACGACGTAGAATCCTCGAATCAATGAACCGGGCGAAATAGGTATAACCTGCCAAACGGCGAATATGCCCACCGCGATCTTCCCCGCCTCGTTCCACGATAGTTCCGGACGCATAAGGACATAAATGATTGTAGCCAGCGACATCACAATTTCCGATACCGGCAGCGTCATCAGATGCACAACCAGACTTATCAGGTATTTTTGTATATACGGCTCGGTTATCTGCGAAAGTATGACTTCGGCGTCGGCGTCGCTGAGCATGTGTTTTCGCCGGCCCTCGCCCACCATCTCCTCCAGCCACTGCCGGCGCAGCTCGCTGTTGAAATACAGTCTGACGGGGCGGACAAATATGTAGTGAAGCTTTTCTCTTGCGAATTCGGCGTCCGTGGAAAATCGGTGCAGGCCCGCGGGCAGCACCGATAGCGGCAGGTGACAAAAATAGCGCCAAGGCTCATCCGCAAATCTCTGTGCGGTTTCGGTGCTGATTCTGCCCCTTCGATGCCAGGCGACGGCCTTCTCAATAATGCGCGCTTTTACGGCTCGTTTGAAATAGTCTTGGCTCGTCAGCATAGAGCCATAGTGTCTTCGCCAATCGGGCCTTGCCCAAAGCCGCCGCAGCGCCTTGCCCAGAAACGGTATCAAGCCGATTACTAAGAATAACAGCGCGCCAAGCCTGCTGCGCCTCAGACCCGCCTCGTGTTCGGCGTCGGTGAGATTTCGCACTCTCCAACCCGTTACCGCGCTGTCGAACATGGTGGACCAGAGCTTCGGGCTGTACAGCAAGCGAATGTGATTGTGCGTAATGTCGGGAGTCGAATTGCGGTATATCTCCTCGGCCTTCTTCAATTCGTCCAACATTCGGTCCGTCTGGGCAAATGCCGCGTCCCCAGGGGACTCGGCGATAAATGCATCGAGCTTCCTGATATCGCCGAGGTCGAACTGCACGAGTGAGCCACGCATAAGGCCCTTTATGATCAGCTTGAAATCGCCCGGACTCATCGGCAGGAACGGCAACAATGCCAGTCCGGCTCTGAAATCCACTGCTGTAAGGCCCGCACGAGGGTCGTCGCCGGCGTCTTTGCGCTTCAGGCAGTTCGGCTGGCTCTTACACGTGGACCACTCGTATTGGCGGGCGAATTCGTATGCGCCTACATCGTGCAGCAGATCGACAAACTCACGCATAAACCTGCGTTTGGCGCGATATTCAGGCGAGCCGAGCTCGGCATCCTCAACCTTGCCTCGCCGCGACTGCTTGAGCAAATCGATTCTGTCATCGACTTCCAGCCGCCAGGTCCGCCCATCGACCCACTCGCTCAACTCCCCGCAGCTTCCGAGATTCTGGTCCACAAAAGTCGCGTAAATATCGACAACGGTTTTTTCATCGCCAAATCTCGTCTTTGCGGCGCATCGGATAAGTTTTTGCCATATCGCCCCCGCCCGTGCCGCGGCCGGGTTGACCTGAAGCTGAAACGGCCCTTGGAACCCGATCCAATACAACACATCTCGGAACAGACACGAAAAACGCGATGCCGGGATGAGAATCTTCATCGCGTAGAGGCCGCCGACCTCCAGCCCCCCTGTTTGGCCGTCGGCGGACCCCTCGGCCTGGATATCCTGTACCCTCACCTGATAGACCTGTCCGGCGAAGCCTCCTCCGACGAATTTCTCCACTTTCAGCGTAACAGCAGCCTTAATACCCTCGGCAACCGAGGTGACTTCGTAGCTGAGCTTGGCCCCCGGCTCGTAACGGGTGATTCGCATCGGTCGATGCAGACCGGCGGCGGCAAACTTACCCTCAAGCTCTCTGCACACCTCAACCGAGTATTCTGCCATCGACGCTTCCTGAAACTCCAATGCTAAATAGACTCACTCATTACCGATAACGTCTTCTGGGATGAAAAGTTATGCTATCACGTGAAACTCTAAACCCCAATATCGAAATCCTAAACAAGCTCAAAATAAGAATTACCTAAATTCAAAACTGTCTCTAATTGTCTGCCGACGCTCCGATTCTGAAAACTGTGATTTTGAACATTCGATATTGCTTGGAGCGCCTAACAAAATGAAAACTTCCTATTTGTCATTCCCGCGAATCTTTGTCATTCCCGCGAATCTTTGTCATTCCTGCGAAAGCGGGAATCCAGAGAACCGAATGCGTGTGAGACCTCATTTTGTTACACGCTCTTAGTATTTCGTATTTCGTGCTTCGGATTTTCAGACAATCAAGCAGCTTTCGTCATTAGAATAGCGTCGCATGACAAAAACACCGTCTTGGAGATTATCGGGCGAGCCACAGCCATACGCTGATGTGCAGAATGACTGCTCCAAAGACGCCGGCCAATAAATCATCGGCAAGAATCCCCCATCCCTGCGGCAATTTTTCCAGTTTTCGGATAGGCCAGGGCTTGGCAATGTCGAGTATCCTGAATATCAGAAACCCGATACCCGCAACGGCCCAGATTTGCCCGGTCGTAGATTCCGCCGTCATTGCCAGCGGCACGCTGAGCAGCGTAACAGCCTGCCCGGCCAATTCATCGGCGACGACCTCGCGGGGGTCGTTTTTCCCCGTAGCCGCGATTGCAGCAGGGGCGAACTTGACGCACACGACAGAACCCGCAGCGACAAGCGCCGCCATAACAATCGATATCAATCCAGCGGGCGCGCCCAACCAGCAAAGCAGGCCAAAGACAACCGCCACAGGTATCGAACCCCAAGTCCCCGGGGCAACCGGCAGCAGACCAAGACCAAAACAAGATGTGAACATTCTATCCATAGCCATAGAAAGCTAACTAAGCGGTCAGGTTAAGTCAAAGACTATTACTGGATTTGTCATCGTCCTGCACGCAAACTTAACGTGGTATATCCCAGGGCGGAAGGGGAGATTATGAAAAATGGCGGCAATTGGACGATTTTTTGAGTTTGGTTTTTCGGGGATGCTCGATATTGGGCGAATAGTGAGGGTGCGTAGGTTAAGATGGGTAGCATAGAGAATTACGGCAAGAAAATAATGCTCAAAAAGTGGTCGAAAAGTGGGCGGAAATTGATGGGAATTGAATGAAAATGATCAAACACTCGCGCATTTTGGGCAAAAATGTTGGAAAAATGCGCGATTTTTGCCACCTACTGTTTCAGTGGGAATTACGGCACTAAGCTCTAAGGGCCGCCCGCCAGGGGCCTTGCGGCCTGGCGGGGACACAAAGGCAACCACAGATTGCACAGATTGGCGCAGATTACTTGGCGCGGCCTATGGCCGCAAGCAAAATTATTGCCACTAAGACACTAAGGCACAAAGAAAAGAGCAAAAGAAACGGCCACGAAAAGCCTCAAAAACAAGGCCGAGTCGCAGAAGTTCAAAGAGGCAGAAAAAAGATATAAAGCCTTTAAGAAAAAAGAGTTAT
>DATEBC010000125.1:0-6720 GCA_035288065.1 Sedimentisphaerales bacterium
GTATTTCAATTGGTTTGCATTGGCGTTTATGGCGATGTTGCTCGGCGGATTTCTTTTGATAAAATGGCTGCATTGAGCGTTAGTCCAGGGTAAAGGCGGGCGATGCCTGTGGCATGGGTTAACCATTATGAACGATGAGCAAAAACGGACTCTTCTGAAAGTGGCGAAAGATACCGTCGAGGCGGTAGTCAATAGGCGTGCGGCGCCGGCGGCGACGGCGGACGATCCCGAGCTGAATGCGCATTGCGGATGCTTTGTCACGCTGAAGAACGGCGATAGGCTGCGAGGGTGCATCGGCAATTTTGTCTCCGAGGGGCCGTTGATTGGATTGGTCGCTGAGATGGCGAAGGCCTCGGCGACGAGCGACCCGCGCTTCTTCGGCGACCGGGTGACACCCAGCGAGTTGAAGCGGCTCGATATCGAGATATCGGTGCTCTCGCCGTTGGAGCGGACGGATGACCCGCTGAGCCTGCGATTGGGGGTTGACGGCATCTACATCAAGAAGGGCCGTGCGTCCGGGTGCTTCCTGCCGCAGGTGGCGACGGAGACGGGGTGGAGCAAGGAGGAGTTTCTCTCGTACTGCTGCTCGCACAAGGCCGGATTAGCCGACAATGCGTGGAGGGACCCGCAGACGGAGGTGTTTCTCTTCAGCGCCGAGGTATTCGGCTCGCCGTGGACCGAGATATAACGGCACGAGTCTGCTAAGTTCGCTGCGTAGCACGAGACGCTACGCAGCACGAGCGATGGGTGTGAGATTGCCATCCGCCGCGGGCGGACCTCGGGCGGACTCGCTTTGACGATATCCAGAAAATCGAATCTGACAGAGTGCTACTTCATTGCGATGATCTTATCGATTCGGCCGGACAGGTCCGTCAAGTAGGCCTCGTCTCCGCCGCCGAGTTCGGGCGTGAGGAATCCGTCGTATTGGATTCCCTCGAGCGCCTCGCGGACCTCAGGCCAGTTCACATCGCCGTCGAGCAGGTTCTTCCACTGGTTGCCCTCGCGTTTGAAGTCTTTTAGATGAATCTTCACGATTCGCTTGCCGAGCGTTCGGATCCAGTCCTGCGCATAGCCGAAGAGAATGACATTGCCGACGTCGAAATAGGCCTTCAGCCACGGGCTGTCGAACTCATCGACGTACCGCGCGAACTCCAGGGGACTGAGCAGGAACTTGTTCCAGACGTTCTCGACGGCAATAATCACGCCAAGCTCCTTGGCCAGCGGCAGGAGCTTGCGAATATGCTCCTGCGAACGTTTATAGGCGTCGCCGTAGCCGACGTCTTCCTTGACAATCGCCGGCACCAGCAGCACTGCGCTTGCGCCGAGCGCCTTGGCGCTGCGTAAGGCAATCTCCATCCCGGCCAGGCCTTTCTCGATTACATCGGGATTCGGGTCGGAGAAGGGCGCTCCCCAGCCGCCATATACGATGGAATGGATCGGGGTTCCCGCATCGCGAGCCAGCTTGCCGAGCTCTTTAGCGGCATCGAGGTCGGCCATGGGATTGCCCTCAATCCCCTCGTATCCGCACTTTTTGGCCAATTTGAACTTATCCGCATCGGAGAGGTTGTTCGGCAGCATCCCGATCTGCAGGGCCTTGCGCAATTTCGCCCCGCCTTTGGCCTGCATGGCCAAGCCGCTGCGCCCCATCAGACTAATCCCAAGCCCCGCTGCTGCGGTGCGCTTCAGAAAATTTCGCCGTTCCATATCTTCGTTTCTCCAAGAATCATAATTCCCACAGACCTTACGCGAAAAGGCCCGCTACGGCAAGGCTATTCTTGAATTATGGGCTGACTCGGCCCCTTCCACAACATGCAGGGCGTCGGCCTGTCGCGAGCACAATATCCGGCTACATGGGCAGCCGGACTATCACGCCCCATGCCCCCGCAAATAGACCGAAAATTGACACCCAAACACGTTAGACCTACCCTTTTTATCGGCCCGTCCCATAAAAAGATAAAGTTTCTTTCTGCCGTTTGCCGAATAACATAAGAGGGTGTGAAAGTGTTTTTACGGCGTTGAAAAGGCGTTTTCAAGAGTCCTAAAAAGGGCTTTGCCAGCCCCGGGCGGGCTGGCGTCAGGCTGGAGATAAACAATGAGAATCGTTGCAATCGTCAACCAAAAAGGTGGTTGTGGCAAGACAACCGTATCTATCAATCTCGCAAGCGCGCTGGCGGAATCAGGCCAGAAGGTCCTGCTTGTTGATATGGATCCGCAATCGCATTGCGCCGTGGGGCTGGCGGTGCCCGAGCAGCAAATCGAGCAGAGCATTTACGATGTTCTGATCAGCCGAAGCAGGAACGAGCCCATTAGGCTCACTGAGATACTCTGGCAAATCAGCGACAGGCTCGAACTGGCGCCGGCCAGCATTGATTTATCGGCGTTCGAGCAGCAGATGGCGGGCATCCCCGAGCGCGAATGCTGCCTGAAAGAAGCCGTCGATGAGGTGAAAAACGACTATGACTACATACTGATCGATTGCCCGCCCGCCGTCGGACTACTGACCTTTAACGCACTCCGCGCCGCAACGGACGTTCTCGTGCCCGTAGAGACGGGATACTTTGCACTGCACGGTTTGAGCAAGCAGCTTGAGACGCTGAGCATCCTGTGCAGGCGCTGCAGCCAGCACGTTGAAGTCCGTGTTCTGGCCAGCATGTACGATATAAGAACCAAGATGGCGCGAGAGATACTTGCCGAACTAAGGGAGCATTTCTCCGACAAGATGTACACGACGATTGTGAATTTCAACACGAAGATCAAAGAGGCGGCCAGCTTCGGGCAGCCTATCAGCGAGTACGACCCGGCGAGCAAGGGGCAAAAGGATTTCGAGGCGCTGGCACAGGAAGTGATAGGGACCAGCGCCAAGGCGCAGCGGCACGAGTTCGTGAACTCTCTGGCCGACCAGCTTGAATCGATCAGCGCGACGGCAAACGAGCTGGTTCGCGCTGCAAACCCGCCCATTGAAATCATTGAAACCACGGCGCCTGAGCAAGTTCCGGCCCGGCCTCAATCGGAGCGGTTCGTAACGGCGTCCGCTCCGGCGCAAGCCGCCGCCCAGTCCAAGTCCGTGCCTGCACAGAGCGCGCCTGCACTTTGTGCCGAGACTGCCGCGGCGGCTACAGAGACTTCAAGACCGGCCAAGTCCGAGCCGACCAACATTGACGGAAAGCTCGCTGACTATTACGGCGTGAACCAGATGAACGACGCCGTCGTTTTCGTAACGCTATACCCGAGGGCCAAAGACGTCCAGATCGCGGGGGACTTCAACAACTGGCAGCCGGGCCAAACGCCTATGGAAAAGGTCGGCGGAAGCGGCGTCTGGCAGACCAAAGTCAAGCTGCCGCGGGGCAAATACCGCTATCGCCTCGTAGTCGATGGGCAATGGCAGCAGGATCCATACAATCACCGAACCGAGGTGAACCCCTTCGGCGAGTATAACTCGATCCTCGAGGTCAAATAGCCCCGGGAATCAACGGTCCGGCTACTACTACAGCGCTACTTACGCTGCTGATACAACAATAGATTATGCTTGGCGGCAAGATTTAAGCAGCGTTGTAGCACTAATCGGCGTGGGTTCTATCCCTTTTCGTTGATTTTGATCATGTTTTTCGCCATGTCAACGATTCTTTTTCGCAGGGCCCTTGGCGCGAGTATGCGGACCTGGTCGCCATATCCGAGGATCCACCAGCTTATTTCGCCGAGGCCATCGACGCGGAACTCGACGATGGCCGAGCCGTCGCTGTTATGAGTGACTTGTTGCGTGCTGTGCCACTTGACCTCGGTGACATTGCAGGCCACTTTGGGCAGGAAATTCAGTTTGATATCGTAAATTCTGCCTTCCGGTATCATGGACCAGGCCCTGCCGAAGTATTCCTGGGCGTTGAAATCCTCGCCGCCGATGAAGCATTTGTCGGTGGTTTGGATGCTTTTTATGCGGTTGAGCTTGAACGTTCGGGTGCTCTTGTGGAGGCTGGAGCGGCCCAGAACGTACCAGGCCCGCTGGTTGTAGAAAAGGTGATAGGGCCACAGCTCGAGGTCGATTATTTTTCGCTCGGCCAACGAGTTGTAGCGGATGTTGACCATTCGTCTTCTTGTGATGGCGTTCTGGAGTCGCGCGAAGACGGCGTCGAGGCCGCCGGAGCTTTCGACCGGGGCCTGGGCGCCGACTACGGCGGAGATGTTCTTCAGGGCGATATTGCAGTAGCGCCTGATGTTGGGCGGCAGATTGTTCTCGATCTTCAGGGCGGCGAGCATTGCATATCTGCTGAACGGCAACTGTATCTCGCCGCGCACTTTGTGCACGAGCAGCAAGAGGCTCAAGGCCTCTTTGAGGTCCAGGTCAACCGGGGGCAGGAAGAATTCGGGGTCTATAACGTACCCGCCTGCATCAGAGTCGAAGCGGTAGGGGACGCCGATGGCCTGTAGTTCTTTGAGGTCTCGGAAGATTGTCCGCCTGCTCGTGCCGAACATTTTGGAGAGGTCCTCGACGGCGTAGCTCTTTCCCGCCTGCATTGTTGTCAAGAGTTGTATTATTCTGCTGATTCTGCTGTTTTTCATTTTCTGCTGTGGGTCTCAACCATATATCCAATGTCAGAATTGTATGGCGGTTATGTCACGGTGTCAAAGGTTTGTGTTGGTATTCTTTCACAATTCGGCGCGGTTGATGAGTTCTGCAGAATTGCAGGTTAGGCCTATATTGTTGAAGAAAATCGTCTTTGTGATCTTCTTCAATAATCGCCTAACCTCTTGTCTGACAATATGTTCGCGTTAAAAAGAAAAAATCAAGAACAGATTTTTTCTTTTAGGCTCAACTCCAAAAAAGTTGATGAATAATAAAGGCTGATTTGACTTAACTCTTTTGGATTTAACGCTTTAAGGCAACAGCACCTAAGGCATAGTACATATATGCTGTTGCCCACAATGCGATGGTTAAGCCGGTTAAGCCGTCCCGTGGGGACATGGCCTAGCCATAAATCCGTGTTTTTCACAGCTTTAGCCTATAAACTAACCTTAAACTAACCAACTTTTTGGGAGTTGAACCTTCTTTTATTAAGTAGCCTCGGCACAGGGCTATTCCGTGCATAATAGGGCCGATTTTTGATTGACAGGGCGCCTGTCGTGTGCTACAGTAACAGTATAGTTCCGGGCGGCATTTTTTTCTGTCAGGGGCAGTTGACGGTTTTGGCTGTTAATATTGACAGGGGGCGGTTTTTGTGCGGAATTGCCCGGCGATGAATGGTTAGGACAGCAGAAGGATCGATTAGTGGAGACAGTGGTTGATTATTTGAGCCGGGTGGCCAAGTACGACTGGTGGGTGGTGGGGATCGAGCTTTTCCTTATCGGCCTGGTTGTCTATTGGGTCATTGATTTCCTCGAAGGCACTCGGGGGGAACGTCTTTTTCGCGGCGTGATATTGATTTTGGTGGTTGGCGTTCTGGTTTTGAACCTTGTAGGCGAGCTATTGGGTTTTCTTCGTCTTCAATACCTTTACAAGGGTTTTCTGGTAGCGGTGCTGATAATCACTGTTGCCGCATTTCAGCCTGAGATTCGTCGGGTCCTTATTCGTCTCGGTCAGCCTCATTTCTTGTCCGGCTGGTCGGGTCTTCTGTCGGGCGTTATCGAGCAGGTCGTATCTGCGGTGGGGGGGCTTTCATCGAGCCGGACCGGCGCGATAATCGTTTTCGAGGGCCGTGTCGGCCTTGGTGAATACATAGAAACGGGCGTTCGTCTTGATGCCAAGGTTACATCCGAGCTGCTGCGTTCGATTTTTTATACGGGCGGCGCTCTTCACGATATGGCGGTTGTGATCCGGGGCGAACGTGTTGTAGCGGCGAAGGTTCAACTGCCTCTGGCCGAGGGCGGCAGTATCGATGGGGTGGAGCTTGGCTCGCGTCACCGGGCTGCGATAGGGATAACCAGAGGCTCTGATGCGCTGTGCGTTGTTGTCAGCGAGGAGAGCGGGACGGTGTCGGTGGCCAAAAACGGCAAGCTGAGGCGCGGCGTTGATGAGGATGCCTTGCGGAAGTATCTGGCGGGGGCCGTCTGATGCTTGGAACAACTTTGAGAAGGCTGAAGTTGGGCAAGATTGCATTAGTTCTTTTCCTAACGGTTTTGATATGGGTCTGGGCCGACTTGGCGCTTGACGAGACCCCGCCTGCAAGGGTCGCGGTCGTTAAGGTCGAAGAGTCGGGCAGCGAGGCAATCTGGGTAAGTTTCAGCCGCCAAAGCTCTGTGGAGGTTAAAGTTACGCTCTCAGGGCCGCACTCGGCCTTTGTTGCGTTGGACCGGCAGTTGCGGAGCGAAAACAAGAAGCTGACCTTTGTTTTTGATCCGGAGCAGGAACGGATGACCGCATCGCCCGGCAGGTCTTTGAACCTGCTCGATTTCCTGCAAAAGGCCAAAAGCCTCAAGGATCTCGGTCTGAAGGTGGAGTCCTGTGTGCCGGAGTCTGTAGAAGTCGATGTGGTCGCCCTGGTCAAGAAGACGCTGCCCGTGGAATGTTTCAAAGAGGACGGGCAGTCGGTCAAGACACAGAGCATTGAGCCGTCAACGGTGGATATGTTCGCTCCCGAGGGGGTCCGCTCGGCTCAGGTCAGGCTCAGCGCCGTCGAGATCGAACAGGCAAAACTTGCGGCGGTCGAGAAGACGCCGTACATCGTGCTGGCTGAAGGGCGGACAAGAAACGCGTCGGACCCCGTCAGGATCAAGATACCCACCGAGCAG
>DATEBC010000126.1:0-3296 GCA_035288065.1 Sedimentisphaerales bacterium
AGTCTTCAAAGGCCGCCATTTTAGGCGTAGTTGCCATTCGACCGGCTGCAGCGTATGGCGTTTTTATGAGACTTCATAATAGTCAGAGCCGCCTCGATGCAATTATTTTGTTGACTTGTTTCCTCTTATTTTGGTAAAATAAGTAATTGGATCAGGGCAAACATAACTACATCCGGTTAGGACTGGAGGAATAGAAGATGAGCTGCAATTTCTTGTTCTCAATATTGGTCCTTTTTTCGACGCAACACTTAGCGATGGCGGGGCACGTCCCTGCCAGCGCCACCTGCGAGATATCATGCACCGTTGCGGATATCGTTGAGTGGGCGGACGACAGTTTCTCGGCAATCGACCTTGGAAGCCTCACAGCCGAAAACAGAGAGGCGTCCGGCAGCGCCTCGCTGGTGCTTTACACTAACAGAGACGTGCAAATTATCGCCGACAACTCAGATGCAGCTCGCCTCTCAAAAGATGCCGTCCACAACCTTGCCACCCAGTATAAGCTGGAATATGATACGGCAGGAACGGGCCAAACGGGAGGCACAACAGCGGGCTGGAGCGATTATGACCGCTTTCTCATCAATGGTTCTCAGGTAACACATATCCGTGGCGATGGGGCTGTCGAGGTGATTTTATCCGTCAGAGCTTTCAAGAACACTGCTCGTGCCGGCGAATCCGGGAGCTACACCGCCACACAAACCCTGACAGTTTGCTGGAATTAATCCTTGTGCTGATATAGATCACAAGGCTTCTCCTCCGCCGGCGAGGCACCGCGTTTTCTCCGGCGACCCGGATTTCGCCGTCTTCGCCGCCGCCTGGGGAGCTTCGCTCGGCCAGCCCAATTACAGCATCGATTGCGACATCTTCAATCCGCCCGGAGGCGTAATCGACGCAATGAATCTGGCCGTCTTCGCGGACAACTGGCTCGCAGCCGTTGAATAACGGGTATTCGTCCTTGCATTTCAATCGTCACTCTGATACTATCAGGTAATAGAACGACGCCGCGCTCGTCGTTAAGGCGTCGAATAGTAATGTCCGGACAGGTTCGAATCTGGAGATGACAAAGATGGCTGACAAACTGACACGCCGCCAATTCATTCAGGATAGCGCAATCGCTGTAACTGCCGCCGGCGCCGCGTTGAGCATGGCCGACCGCACCGGCGCTGCTGAGAGCAAGAGAATCGACACCGGGAAGATTCTCAACTACAACGGCGATATGGAATACCGCCGGTGCGGGCGAACGGATATGGTCGTCTCCGCCGTGACCCTCGGAGGCCATTGGAAACGCATAGTCAATGTCATCGGCGGGGATGAACCCGAAGGCTGGATGACGGAGAAGATCGACCGGGATGACTTCCAGAAGAACCGCTACGATGTTGTCACCCAGTGCATCAAGCGAGGAATCAACTACGTCGATGCCTGCTGCCGCGAAGAAATCCTCGCGTATGCCAAGGCCCTCAAAGGCCGCCGGGACAAGATGTACTTCGGCTACTCCTGGCATATATGGGAGAGCCGATTCGAGGAGTGGAGACCGGCTAAAAAACTCCAGGAAGGCCTCGACCAGGGCATGAAGGAGGCGGGCCTCGACTACCTCGACCTCTGGCGGATAAGCCTGCTCACCGAGTCGAGTCAGCACACGGAAGCAGAAGTTGAAGAAGCCGTCGCAGCGCTGGATTGGGCCAAGAAGACCGGACGGGCACGCTACATCGGCGTCTCCTCCCACGACCGCCCCCACCTCAAGCAGATTATCGAAAAGTACCCGGAGCAGATGGAGGTCATCCTGACGCCCTACACCGCCAAGACAAAGGTCGTCACCGACGAGTCCGGCCTGTGGGCCACGCTGAAGAAATATAACGTCGGCTGGTTCGGCATCAAGCCGTTCGCAAGCAATACGGTCTTCAAGGGCGACAGCTCGCCCGACAGCCCGTACTTCGAGGAGGATAACAAAATCGCCCGCCTGGCCATTCGCTACATCCTCTGCAATGAGGCAATAACCGCGCCTATGGCCGGACTCATAACAAAACAACAGGTGGACAACGCCGCCTTGGCCGTCAAGGAACGCCGTCAGTTGGACGCCATGGAGAAGGCCCAGCTCGACGAGGCAATGAGCCGGGCATGGGCAAACCTGCCTCCGAACTATCAGTGGCTCAAGAACTGGGAATACGTCTGAGAGCGCGTGTGAGAGGTGACACGGCCATCTTGGCCGTGTATTTCACGAGTCAGGCCGCTCGTAGGGAAAAGTCCAATTGCAGGGCCAGGCCCCACGGGCCCCGCCGCAAGGCGTCCCTAACGGGACTTGTGGGGATGGCCCTGCGACGCATGGGCAAGATGCCCATGCCACAAGAAAACGGCTTTTCACACACGCTCTAATAATAGTAGCTCGGACTGAAGAGATGAATCGATACTTTTTCGTACTGTTGGTTCTTGCCGGCGTTGCCGGCGGAATTGCGCTGACCGGTTGTGGCGGCGACGATACCGAGGATGGTCTTTCGCCTCTCGTTGTTGAGACTGACGCCCCCTTATTGTTGGCTGAGCCTTCCGAAAAGAGCGGCGCATCCAGCCCCCCTGCCACCAAGGCTGCCGTCGAGAACGCCGCCTGTTTCGTCTGCCACGCCAACTACAGCGAAGATGAGCTGGCAGCGGACCACGCGGCGGCGGATGTCGGGTGCACGAAATGTCACGGCGAATCGCACCCGCACCGCAACGATGAGAACCACACCACCCCACCGGACCACATGTACGCCCTCGAAGCGGTTGTCCCGCTATGCCAGCAGTGCCACCAGTCTGCCAAAATCGACCCTCAGAAAATCGAAACCGTCCGCAGAGAGCAAAGCGACAAGCCGGCCTCGGAGCCGGTCGTCTGCACGGACTGCCACGGCAAACATCGATTGGCCAGTCGAACCGTCCGATGGGACAAGACCACCGGCAAGCTGATCTCCGCCGGCCGAGCCGATTAACGTGCTGTCGGCCAGAATTCGACGGATTATCATTGCGCATCGCGGCTTTCGGCCTTCCAAGAGGGGACTTTCGCTTGACGCTGGGCTGCGATTCTGATAGAATTAACGTTAATAGGCGCAGCGGCTGAGCAGTGCCGCTTCGCAGCGAAGATGCAGTCAATCCAGCTGTTTTTATCGCTCGATTATGAGCGAAAGGGGTGCTAAAAATGCCGCCGAAACAAAATCCGATAATCGCGTTTGCACTGTCCATATTTTTCCTGCTGCCGGCGGCGTGGAATCCTGCCGGCGAGCTGACCGAGGACACCACGTGGTCCGGAGTGCACTTCGTTGATGAGACAGTTG
>DATEBC010000127.1:0-3567 GCA_035288065.1 Sedimentisphaerales bacterium
CGAGGCGGCATCTTTCGTGACGCCGGCCACTTATAAGTACATATATGCTGTTGCCCACAATGCGGTAAATCCGTCTTTTTCACAGCTTAGCCCATAAACCAACCTTAGAATTCACCAACTTTTTTGGAGTTGAACCAAAAAACAAGAAGTTGACGGGTTGTAGTACAGACCCACGGTCCCATAGGGATTAACACTGTTTCCGGGTATTTGGATTCCTGCCCCTGCCTTCGCAGGGGTGACAATCCTTCGCAGGAATGACAGACACTCTTATCCTATTGTCAACACTGTAGTTACATTAAAACCTGACCCAAGAACGGTCAGTTTGAGTAATATACCAACGACAAACAGTCCAAAATCGCAGCGTCAAGAATACCCGCTGCCGGCGCTTTAAGTCAAATAAAAAAGGCCCCGCCGATTCGCGAGGCCTATGGTTTCACAACCCGATTACATCGGGATTTATGCCACGGGATGCACCTTTGTCGCCTCAGGGCCCTTCTTGCCCTCGGCAACCTCATACTCCACGGGCTGGCCGTCATAGAGCGACCGGAAACCTTCCATCGTAATGTTAGAGTGATGCACAAACAACTCATCGCCGCCACTGTCGGGAACGATAAAGCCGAACCCCTTTTTATCGTTGAACCATTTTACCTTGCCTTTATCCAATTTATCGTCTCCTTAGGCTACCAAATACGACCCAGCCTGAAATGCAACTTCCCTCGTATCTCTGCCGGGGTACGCTCCGAGGGAAAGGAGAATACTCCAAAACACAATATAGCTGTAGCAATGCCGCGACTAAACGTCAACAGAATACTTGCGGGTTTTCAGCGAGTGAAATAACGCCAAATGCACGTTCTTGCTTCCTAATGCGTCATCGCCGTCGCCGGAATATCCATTTCTCAGCCGATCAAGTGTAAAGAACGGTCCAACAGTATTAGCGGCCAAACAGCATCAACCTAAGAGCTGATTCCAAGACAGTCTGTCCTGAAGCAGCAATCGGTATAGGGACAATTCACAACTGACGTGTCGTAGCACGGAGTGCATCCTTCAGCCAACTGGATACTGTGGATAAGCTCGGTCTTTTTCATCTTGCCTGGCGTGATTCCCAATCCCCTGGCCTTGACCTTGATTTGCGACATGCTCGTACAATTCTCTAAAACTTCACTTCGAAACATCTCTTGACTCCTACAATTTCTCTGGCAGGACTCCGATGTCCTGCACAAAACCACTATTACAATATCAACAACAATGCGAGCAAATCCGGCCCCTGCTCCAACGATCCGGCTGTTAGCCTTCAGTTTCCTTGCTCCGTCGAATTTGTCGCACTTATATTTTCGTTCATTTTCAAAGCCATCTGCAAAAAAAACGCCAAAATCTGTTTGGTCTTTGCACTTTTCACATATTTCCTCGCGCTTTAGCCCTTGACAAATATCCCTCGTATTACCGGCCCTTCCGATAATCCCTTTGCTTGTCGATTGATTCTTCATTCGAACCCGCTTTCCAGCCCAAAGTGTTTCTTGCACGCGCGAGACCTCAGGCGATAGAATACCGGCTGTACCGAACCCTGGCTCAGGCCGGAGTTGCGGAATCTCGAAGTACCCGGAAAGATAAGGAATCAAGGGCAATGTTTTGTAAAATCGGCGTTGCAGTTACGGTCTTTGGATGTGGGTGGATACTCATGGCGCTCGAAATCATCGGCGGACGTATGCTCGCACCCTACTTCGGCAGCGGAGTCTGGGTCTGGGGCAGTGTCATCAGCGTCTTTCTCGCCGCGCTGAGTGTCGGTTACTTCTTGGGCGGGTTGATGTCTCAACGCTTCCCCACCGGCCGGGCCCTCGCCTTGATAATAGCCGGTGCAGCCCTTTGCCTTCTGCCCGTGGCCCTCTGGCATCGCTTTGCCGGCGAGTGGTTCGCCTCGCTCGACCTGCACGAGCGATGGGGTTCCCTGTTGGCTGCGGCATCGCTCTTCTTCATTCCGAGCCTCCTGCTGGGCATGGTATCGCCCTATTCTGTTCGTTTGATCGCCCGAAACGTCGCCACCGTCGGAACCAGCGCAGGAACGCTTTACGCTATCTCCACCACAGGCAGCTTCCTCGGCTGCCTGCTAACGGCGTTCTATTTCATATTATGGATGGGCATCCAGCACATACTTTACCTCTCCGCTGGATTGCTGCTGTTGCTGGCCGTCTGGATGTTCTGCGTCTGGCAACTGGCCCCTTCCTCGAAAAAACAGGAGTAATACTGATGAAAACCATTCTTCTGATGATTATGGCCCTGAGCTTTGGTCCGAACCTGGGCACAGGCGATCTCGTGCTGTGTGGGGCTGGAAACGACGAACTGGCCGAATCCCACCCCGACGCCTTCGACGACTATGGAGGATACAAGGTCCTGCTGGAGAAAGAAAGCCTGTATCACTATATCCGTGTTACCGAAAGCGGCGGCGTCCGGTATATGCAGTTTCGCCGGTCCGGCGGCGAGTATGAGGAATCCGCCATCAATCTGGCCGATCCTCTGTCTTTCGAGATGGGATATTACGGCCTTATGATGGCCGCCTTCGCCCACCATCCGGCCCCAAAATCCGTGCTCTTCATCGGCCTGGGCGGCGGAACACTCTCGATGGCCGTCGCTCATTATTATCCGGATGCCCAAGTCGATAACATCGAGCTGGATCCCGATGTCGCAGCCGCCGCCACAGAATTCTTCGGGTTTCGGGAAGGGCCTCGGATGAAGGTCTATATCCGCGACGGACGCGTCCAGGTTCGCCGGTTTGTCCGCGAGAAGAGGAAATACGACGTTATCTTTCTCGACGCCTTCCGCGGCGGGTACATCCCCTACCATCTCACCACCAAAGAATTTATCGAGAGCATCGGGACGCTCCTGACGCCCGGCGGAATCGTCGTCAACAACCTCCGGCCCGGCTTCGAGTCATACCATTACCACCGACGGACTCTGGCCTCGGTATTCCCCCAACAGTGGTCCTACGGATCCGGAAGCAACGTGATCGTCATTAGCGCAATGGGAGAAACCCCGCCGCCAAAGGACACCCTGCTCGCCGTTGCCGAGCGGCTCCAGAAGGAAAAACAATTCACCGTGGACATTCCCGCCATGATCCGCGAAGGAGGAACCAGGGATGATTACGAGCGTGAAGGGCCCATCCTTACCGACGATTACGCCCCGACGGACGTCCTGCGCAGCATCCCCCGCGAATAAACCGGCGCCAAACACGCAAGACACTCCGCACGGAAACCGCTCATGGGTTTTGCCGACGGGACATGACCGTAAGTCATTATGAAAACTGACGTGTGCATAATCGGAGCAGGCCCCGCAGGATTGTGCGCCTCGATCTTCGCCGCACAAGCCGGCGCGAAAACTCTTATCCTGGAGCGAAATACTACCGCCGGCAGAAAGCTGCTCCGTACCGGGCGAGGGCGGTGCAACCTTACACATACAGGCTCTGTGGATGATTTCGCCAAGGCTTATGGCCCATCCGGAAGATTCTTGAAGCACAGCCTGCATTAATTTTCCGCCGACGATCTACAGCAGTACTTCGCAGGCCGAGGGCTAAAGACA
>DATEBC010000128.1:0-4353 GCA_035288065.1 Sedimentisphaerales bacterium
GCCAAGCCGTTATAATCGCCCCGACAGACCCGCTCCCCCATAAGGGGCAGGCTCACGGTCGGCGGCATGTACGGCCTGTGGAGGCGTCGCAGATGAAATGGCGCCCACATGCCAAGTTTGCAATGCCCGGCGTCGTGGCGCTGCTCTTGGCCGTGCTGTTCGGCACTTTCATACCCCAATGAATGAAGAAAAAAAATGAAAAAACCGGCGCAAATCTCAAGCTGAATCTGGTACAATGACATTGCTAATGAGTCCGGGACTGGATGGCCCAGCCGATAGGCTGCAAACGAGCCGGACAGTGATAGTATAGAGTCCACCAAGGCTGTTTTGATTTGGAGAGCCTACAGGGTGATGGTATGTGAGAACCCCGGGAATTGAATTAATCTGGAAAAGAAACGTCCTCGGGAACAAATACATGAATGGGAAATGTCAATACAAGGAAATCTGCAAATGAACAGCACCAATAGTACTCCAAGGGCCCTTACGATTCTTGGCGTGATTACTTGCTTGATAGCGGCGGGTATTGCGCAGGCAAGCTTCGCGGGGCCTGTTCAGATCGCAATCAGCAAGTCGGATGACACGGGTTTTCAGGCAAGCCTTGATCTTTCGGAGCCTGACCTTTCACTTGTATCGACCAAGGCCGGGGAGTTTGTAGAGGCCGGTTGGCCGGGTGCGGGCAAGTCCTGCCGAGTCGGCAAGCCGGCTTTGCCGGTGCTGAGAAAACTGTTCCTTGCTCCGCTCGGAGCTGAGCTTAGCCTGGAGGCCGCCCAAGGTCAGGCCGTAGTTATTGACCTAGGACAAAAATTGATGCCGATCCAGCCTCCCATTGAGAAGCTGCCGGGGGCGATGCAGCGGGCCGTGTTCCAACTGGACGCCAAAGAATATGCCAGAAATGAGTATGGGCCGGAGGAGCGTGTCGTCATAGAAGAAGTTGGAATAGTCCGAGGACACAGATTGTTTCTTCTTGAGATGCGTCCGGTCTCATACAATCCGGACGCCGGCAAGATTAAATTCTGGCCCCGGCTTTCCGCTGAAGTGAGTTTCAAAGGCGGCGTGAAAGGTCCCGGCAGGGCCGTATCGGTAATGCAGGGGCTTGATGGAGTTGTGCTTAATCCGCAAATGCTGCCTGGCGATGCGATGGTTTCTGCAAATTATCTGATTGTTGTCGCCGAGGCATTTGAAACTGCAATCGAGCCGTTTGTCACGGCAAAACAAGCTCAGGGATATACGGTTACAACCTATTCTGTAAGCCCGGGCGCCGCCAACACAACAATCAAAAGCTATATTCAGGGGCTTTGGGGCGCCGCAGATGCGCCGGATTATATCCTGCTGGTCGGCGATACCGACACGATTCCGAATTGGAGGGGCGGCGGAGAAGAAAAACCGAATACAGATTTGCCTTATGCCTGTATGGATGCAGGCGACGACTGGTATCCGGATATCGCAATAGGACGTTTCCCCGTGCGATCAACGGCGCAACTGGCGGACGTCGTAAATAAGACTCTGGCCTTCGAGGACGGCCTCTATGCCGACAATGAGTATCTGGCCAGGGCCGTCTTCATGGCTTCAGCGGATAACTACATTATCACCGAGACGACTCATAACTGGGTGATCGAAAACTATATGACGCCCTATGAAATTGCTTCGGATAAGCTGTATTGCCATACCTACCACGCGACGACTCAACAGGTCGCAGACGCCTTCAACAACGGCAGGCTGTACGGGGTCTATAGCGGTCACGGCGGAGAGAATTACTGGGCCGACGGACCGGTCTTTTATCAAAGTGACGTCCGGAACCTTACAAACACCGACCTATATCCCTTCGTGTTCAGTTTCGCCTGTGTAACCGGGTCATACATGCTCCCAGAGTGCTTTGCAGAGACCTGGCTCTTGACTGCGGACAAAGGCGCCGTGGCAATATATGCTTCCTCGGTAACCAGTTACTGGACCGAGGACGACCAGTTGGAAAGATGCCTCTTCCAGACCCTCTTTGATGACGATATTCGAGAGATCGGTCCGTGCTGGAATGCCGCGAGGATGCGCTATCTGACCGCGATGGGCGCCGGGGCAACCACCAGGCGGTACTTCGAGATGTACAACCTAATGGGCGACCCAAGCGCTTATGTCCCTCCGCCGACGCCCGGCACTGGTTTGAGGGTCAGCCCCAGAACAGATCTGGAATCGACCGGCCCGGAAGGCGGCCCCTTTACGCCCGCCGGCACAGTCTATACCCTCGAAAACCAGAATGAGACGCCGATCAATTTTGAAATAACTGCCGACCAGCCGTGGGTGTTGATCGATACGCCCGCCGGTTATCTCGAAGGCTTTGCCGCGGTTGACGTTACGGTTTCAATCGGCATCGATGCCTGGACGACGATGGGAGTCGGACGCTATCAGGCCCAAGTCAGTTTCGTAAACACCACCGACCATGACGGCGACACAACCCGCCATGTTACTCTCGATATTGGCACGCCGACCGTGCAGTACTCCTGGAACATGGATGCAAACCCAGGATGGAAAACGACCGGACAGTGGGCATGGGGACAGCCTACGGGCGGCGGCGGAGAGCACGGCGGGCCCGACCCAACCAGCGGATATACCGGCAACAACGTTTACGGATACAACCTTAACGGCGACTACCCGAATAACATGCAGCCGAGCTTCCTGGCTACGGTGCCGATTAACTGCTCGAACCTAACAAGAGTGAGCTTGCGATTCCAGAGGTGGCTTGGCGTTGAGAATAACGCCTATGACCACGCAACCATTCAGGTCAGCAATGACAGGATTAACTGGACGACGATATGGGAAAACCAGTCTTCGGACATTTCGGATGCCGCCTGGACCCTCCAGGAATTTGATATATCCGAGGTTGCAGATGGCCAGCCGCAGGTCTTCATAAGATGGACGATGGGCCCGACGGATGGCAGCTACAGGTTCTGCGGCTGGAATATCGACGATGTTGAAATCCTCGCTGTCCGTCCCGAACCTTCCGCGCCTATTACTCAGACGATTATAGACGTCCAAAACACCACCGTCGCTCCGGGAGAGCCTGTCGGCCCTGTTACTGTCGAAGTCACTAATAATACCGACGCATCTTATCAATACGTCGAAAAACCCTACGTAGTCCAGCCGGGCGGTAATACTATCTGGCTGAAACCGAAGTTGCGAAGTCTGCCGGCGGGAGCCACAAAGAGATCACGCTTTCCTGTGCGCACAACCCCTTCGTTTGTTGAAGGCCAATACACTTATGGAATCCTGCTTACTGATACCGTCGATAACGAGATTGATAATGACTCCTTCACTTTCAATGTCGTCGTCGCAGCCGGCTCCTAAGCTGTAAAAGAAGAAACCAGCTAAGAAAAGGCAGGAGCAAGGTTGGTGTGTGCTTATGCAGAGAGCCCACGCGCTCCCTGTTATGCTCGGTCCGCCCCCTTGTCACCCAGACCAAGCCCCCTTTGTCACCCCGAGCGAAGTCGCCTTTGTCACCCGAGCCTACCCCTTTTGTCACCCCGAGTCCGCCGAAGGCGGAAGGGGTCTATTTGAACAGCAATCGGTAGGGTGTGCAACTTTGTTGCACACGCGGGACTCTCGCAATGACAAGAAAACGCCCCTGAAGGATGACAGCCATACCCATAGAGTCACAAGCACACCACGAAGCACATCCAGAATCCGAAACCTTTAGCCTTTATAGGAGGTACTCACACCATGCGCAGAAAAAACACACTCACCAAGAAGCAGCTCGACGTAATCGAAGACCTCTTCGCCGGCGAGCTCGATGAGCAGGCAGTCCTGGAAAAGCACAACGTAAACGCAAGGCTCTACAATAAGTGGCAGGGCGAAGACGCCTTTATCGAGCTCCTTGAAAAACGCATCGTCGCCGCCCATCGCCAGAGCGCCGCCATGCTCGCCCGCTACGCCCCCATAGCCGCGGCCAAGCTCGTCCAGCTTACCCAGTCCGAAAAGGAAGAAACCGCCCGCAAGGCCTGCCTCGACATCATCGCAATGCAGCCCTCGCCAACGCCGGCACCCAAGCCGCAACACCCCGAACCCAACACACCCGACCAGCCACAAAGCCTAACCCCCCAAACCGCCGCCAAAATCCTCGCTATCCTCGCCGAGGAAAACCAGGAACCGGATGAAAAGAGTTAAAAATGAGCATCCGGGATCGAATTGTCTGTATGGTGCGGAAAATTGCCACAAGCCCGAAGCGTGAGGGCGTGTTGCCCAAATAGGCTTGGGGACAGCAATTTGATACAATATCTTCTATTCACGATTTTTTTGTGAATTGCTCTTTGAAAAATAGATATTCGCCCACATTACCGCTGAAAAACCATAATTGACGGCAATGACGCC
>DATEBC010000129.1:0-6002 GCA_035288065.1 Sedimentisphaerales bacterium
CGGTTGGTTAGCCGTCCGGCGCGACAGAAATCTTACCAGCCGATTAACGGACAATCTCTAACAGTATTTGTCGGATAAAAGTGAGGCGTATTATGCAACTAAAAGGAAGTCAAACCGAGAAGAACCTGCTGACGGCTTTTGCCGGTGAATCGCAGGCCCGCAACAGATACACCTATTTCGCCGGTCAGGCCAAGAAGGAAGGCTATGAGCAGATAGCCGCGATCTTCGATGAGACGGCAAATCAGGAAAAGGAGCACGCAAAGCGCGAGTTCAAGTTTCTCAAAGGCGGGGAGGTGGAGATAACGGCGGCGTTTCCCGGCGGCGTCATCGGCACTACGGTCGAGAATTTGAAGGCTGCGGCAGCGGGGGAGCATTACGAAACGACCGAGATGTATCCGGGCTTCGCCGAGGTTGCCGAGAAGGAGGGGTTTTGTGAAATTGCCGGAGTGTTTAGGAGTATCGCCGTTGCCGAGAAACGGCATGAAGGGCGGTACAACGCGTTGGCTAAGAACATAGCCGACGGAGCCGTCTTCAAGCGCAGCAAGCCCGTGCGGTGGGTCTGCAGGAATTGCGGATATGTTCACGAAGGGACCGAGGCGCTGGAAGTGTGTCCGGCCTGTGCACACCCTCGGGCGCATTACGAGCTGGAAGCAACAAATTACTGAGAACAAATAAGGAGGCCTGAAAAATGGCTAAGATTTTGAAGAGCAAACTAATACTGTGCGGCGTTTTGGCATCAACGGTGGTTCTCGTCTCGCTGGCGTGGTCGCATTGCCAGATTCCGTGCGGCATTTACAACGACCAGATGCGATTCGACATGATTAGCGAGCACATCGCAACCGTCGAGAAGTCAATCAAGCAGATAACCGAGCTGTCCGCCGAGCCAAAGCCGAATATGAATCAAATCGTCCGCTGGGTTAACAACAAGGACGAGCACGCAGACGAGATCGCCGAAATAGTGAGCTACTATTTCATGGCCCAGCGAATCGCGCTGCCGGACAAGACCGATCCGAAAGCGGCCGCCCCGTATGTCCAGAAGCTGACCCTGCTCCACGAAATGCTTGTCTATTCGATGAAGGCCAAGCAAAGCGCGGACAATGCAAACGTCGAGAAGCTGAAATCTCTGCTGGCGGCATTCGATGAAGTGTATTACGGCAAGGACAAGTGAGACGAATTTGAGCGCTTAGATTGGCGAGGTGCGACTATGGACAAAACGAAGATAACATTTCACGGCAATCCTCTGACGCTGGTTGGCCGTCAACTCAAGTGCGGGGATAGAGCGCCGGATTTTGAGGTGCTGGCGAACGATCTGTCGCCTGTTAAGCTGTCGGACTTTCGGGGCAGGGTGTGCGTAATCAGCGTCGTGCCGTCTTTGGATACGCCTGTCTGCGACATCCAGACCCGCAGATTTAACGAGGAGGCCGCAGCACTGGGCGGGGACGTCGTGGTCCTGACTATCAGTATGGACCTTCCATTCGCGCAGAAGCGATGGTGCGGGGCGGCGGGCATTAAGAACGTTCGGACCCTTTCGGACCATCGCAACGCCGCATTCGGCAAGGCTTTCGGAGTCCTCATTGATGAATTGCGCCTTCTGGCCAGGGCCGTTTTCGTCGTGGACGCCGACGGGATTATCAGGTATAAGCAGGTCGTTCAAGAGTTGACCAATGAACCGGATTATGATGCCGCAATGAAAGCGGTTGCTGAGGTTGCCGTATGAGGGTAATCAGACCAAACGTTTATGCCGTCGGCGCCATTGACTGGGATGCAAGGCTTTTTGACAGGCTTATTCCGCTGCCCGACGGAACCACGTACAACTCTTACCTTGTAAGAGGCAGTGAGAAAACTGTATTACTCGACACTGTGGACCCGACAAAAACAGATGTCCTCATCGACAAGCTGCTCAAGGTTGGAGCCGACAAGCTCGACTATGTCGTTGCTCACCACGCAGAGCAGGATCATTCCGGCAGCCTGGGCGATATACTGCTGCTCTACCCTGAGGCACGAGTGGTCACTAATCCAAAGTGCAAGACAATGCTGACGGACCTGCTGGGCATAGAGAACGAAAAATTCCTCATCGTCGAAGACGGCCAGACCCTCTCATTGGGCGACAAAACTCTGAAATTCATTTACACGCCCTGGGTGCACTGGCCCGAGACTATGGTGACGTATCTTGAAGAGGACAGAATACTCTTTTCGTGCGATTTCTTCGGTGCTCACCTCGCATCAAGCAGTCTTTTCGTCGATGATCAGGCCACAGTCTATGAATCGGCCAAACGCTACTACGCCGAGATCATGATGCCCTTCAGGAAGCAGGTTAATGCCAACCTCGAAAAGCTTGCCGCACTCGAAATCGAGGTCATCGCTCCGAGCCACGGCCCTATCCACAACCGGCCTGCATTTATCATCGATGCCTACAAAGACTGGGCCTCGGATGCAGTCAAAAACGAGGTCGTGATACCTTATGTCTCGATGCACGGCAGCACGGCCAAAATGGTAACTCATTTCGTCGATGCCCTGATCGAAAGGGGCATTACGGTCAGGCAGTTCGAGCTCTCGACGGTCGATATAGGAAAGCTGGCAATGGCCCTGGTGGATGCGGCAACGATTGTGATCGGCTCTCCGACGGTTCTGACAGGCCCGCATCCGTTGGTGGCTTACGCGGCGCTCCTCGCAAACGCCCTAAGGCCAAAAACCAGGTTCGCATCGGTCATTGGCTCCTATGGATGGGGCGGGAAGATGGTCGAGCAGTTGGCGGGTATGCTGCCGAACCTAAAGGCTGAAATAATCGAGCCTGTTTTGTCAAAAGGCTCGCCGAAAGACCAGGATTTCACCGCGCTTGACGCGCTGGCGGACAAAATCTTCGCGAAACACAAAGAAATAGGAATTGCAGAATAAACTACTAATTATGAAAGGATTTATCATGGCGGAGAAACTTCAAATTTACAAATGTAACGTATGCGGCAATATCGTCGAAGTGCTCCACGGCGGAGTGGGACAACTGGTGTGCTGCGGCAAACCAATGGAAAATCTCGCCGAGAAGACAGCCGACGCCAAGACCGAAAAGCACGTCCCCGTAATTGAGAAGGTCGCTGCCGGGATAAAGGTGAAGGTCGGCAGTATCCCCCACCCGATGGAGGCAAAGCACTACATCGAATGGATTGAAATCCTCGCCGACGGAAAGGCTTATCGGCAGTTCCTGACCCCCGGCCAGCCGCCCGAGGCCCTCTTCGATATCAAGGCCGACTCTGTCGTAGCAAGGGAATACTGCAACGTTCACGGACTCTGGAAAGGATGATATATGATCGGCAAAAAAATGGAGCAAGCTCTAAACGACCAGATTAACGCCGAGCTCTACTCGGCCTACTTGTACCTCTCGATGGTAGCCTATTTTGAATCCATAAACCTGCCGGGCTTTGCGACCTGGATGAGAGTCCAGACGCAGGAAGAGATTGTGCACGCAATGAAGATGTACGATTTCCTCAACCAGCGGAATGGCAGGGTCATCCTCAAAGCCATCGAGGCCCCGCCGACTCAGTGGAAGTCGCCTCTTGCCGCGTTTCAAGCTGCATACAAGCACGAGCAGCTCGTAACCGGCCTCATTAACGACCTGGTCAATCTGGCCGTCGATGAAAAGGACCACGCAACAAACTCATTCCTGCAGTGGTTTGTCAACGAGCAGGTCGAGGAGGAAATGTCCGCCGACAATGTCGTCCAGAACCTCAAAATTGCAGCCGACGCGCCGGGTGCGATGTTTATGATTGACCGCGAGCTGGGCCAGCGCGTATTCACCCCGCCCGCAGCACAAGGAGCGCCTTAATGCCTATGGCTTTTAATGCAGATGAAGTCTTTGAGATGGCTGAGCAGATCGAGGTCAACGGAGCGAAGTTCTACCGAGCTGCCGCCAAAAAATTCCCGGCTTTGAGTAAAATGCTGCGCGAGCTTGCCGCTATGGAGGATGAGCACCAGAAGACTTTCGCATCTATGCACGCGGAGCTTTCATCGGGCGACAAGCAAACGCTCGTCTATGATCCCGACGGTCAGGCCCAGGCGTATCTGCGTGTGATGGCCGATGGAAATGTCTTTGACATAAAAGCCGACCCTACGGACAAACTGGCCGATTGCCGGACCGCGCAGGACGTCTTGAGAGTCGCTATCGGCCTCGAAAAGGACTCCATCGCCTTTTATGTCGGCATCCAGGCAAGCGTCTCGTCCGGGGCCGGCAAGGACAAGGTCAAGAAGTTGATTTCCGAGGAGGTCAAGCATATCGCATTGTTGAGCGAGAAGCTCGATGCCTTGAAGTAGCCGAGCCGATGACCTATTCCTACTACCGCGATATCAAGAACTGATTTTTTTAATTAGGTAGGCCTAACCTGCTATTTTGACAACAGGATGGGAGTATCTGTCATTCCTGCGAAGGCAGGAATCCAAATATCTGGGAGCAGTGTTAATCTGTGTAAATCCGTGTCAAAAAAACAGAATCGGTCAGTTTGAGTCAGTTATAGAAAGGAGCCGGACTATGAAAAAATACAAATGCCTTATGTGTGGATACGTTTATGACCCTGCTGTCGGCGATCCCGACAACGGCGTCGCGCCCGGAACCGCTTTTGAGGAACTGCCCGATGATTGGGTCTGCCCCGATTGTGGCGCGGGCCTCGATGAGTTCGAGCCAATTGAAGACTGAATCTGATGGAGCAACTGACTAATGCACAAAACTACCGTAAATGATATTCTCGATTTTGCCATCGCCGGTGAGAAGGCCGCCAACCAGTTCTACCTCGAATTGGCCGCCAAGATGCGTAACAACGCGATGAAGAAGGTCTTTGAAGATTTTGCCGCGGAGGAGAGAAATCACAAGGAGATTATAGAAGGCGTCAAGCAAGGCAGGACAGTCGAATTTGAGGAAGTGGCCGACCTAAAGATCGCAGACTACACAGTGGGCGGCGAACCGCGTCCCGATATGGATTACCAGGATGCTCTCATACTGGCCATGAAAAAGGAGAAGGCCGCCTTCGCAATGTATAGCCGTCTTGCCGAGGTAACGCAAGACCAAGAGACACGCCGGACTTTTCTTATGCTGGCCCAGGAAGAGGCCAGGCACAAGCTCCGTTTCGAGACCGAATACGACCAGGTGATCCTAAAGGACAACTGATACCGTCGAAACGGAAGCAGTATGCCCGGATCAGCGAAAGGAAATCAATGACTCGCAAATTCAACGCCATCGAAGTATTTGAGATAGCCGAGCAGATCGAGCGCAACGGCGCGGTTTTTTACCGCAGGGCTGCCGAACTCTTCAAGGATTCCGACGTTGCCGGGCTCTTTACAACACTGGCCGACTGGGAAGCCAGACACGAGGCGATTCTCGCTGGTATGAGAAAGGAGCTCTCCGCCGCGCCGCCGGAGTTGTCGGCTTTTGACCCGGAAGAATTGCCGCTGGACGCCAAGACAATGGCGGGCCTGGCGGCGTTCGGCCTCCAGCCGGACCCGTCCAGGGAATTGGCCGGCTGTAAAACGAGGGCCGATGCCCTGAAATTGGCCATCCAGAAGGAAAAGGACACCATCGTCTATTACACCGGCTTGAAGGAATTTGTCCGCCTTGCCGCTGTCATAGACAAAATCAGCGACATCATCAGGGAAGAGCTGCGCCATATCGGGATTCTCAACCAGGCCCTGGAGCAGTGCGAATAACCTGGCTGCCAATATGCTCAAGGACATACTCGAAAGCCTTTATCAAAAATACAACCGCCCTGAGCTTATCAAGCCTGATCCTCTCCAGTTCGTCTATAGATATACCGACCCTGGCGATATGGAGATCGTCGGCTTCCTCGCCGCCGACCTTGCCTACGGCCGCGTCCAGCAGATAGAAAAAAGCCTCACCGCTCTTTTTGCCGTTATGGGCCGCAGTCCCAGTGCTTTTGTCCGCAGCTTCGATGCCGCTGGCCGCAGAGCGCTCAGGCTCTTCAAGCACCGCTTCACAGCCGGCGACGACATCTCCGATCTGCTGG
>DATEBC010000130.1:0-4359 GCA_035288065.1 Sedimentisphaerales bacterium
CCCGCCGAAAGAGGCGGGCCGGACCCGTGCGAGGCAACTGTGCAGTATTGGCACAGAACGTGGGATGGCAAGGCCGACCCTGTTCAAGCCGAGCGAGGGGCCGGGGGAGTGGGATGGGATGCGATGGATGACTGGACTAACGGTAAGTGGATAGATGGTCGAACATCCGTCAACGTGGAGGGGAAAGCCTGGACGTTTACTTTCCTGCCGATCACCTCAAAGGAAATTGGAGGCGTGCAAGGCCCGGGTGTTGTTTACCGCAAGACTCTGTGGATTCGGCTGCTTTTTGCCCGGCCCGTATCGCAGATTCGCAGCTTGCAGGTGCTTACTGAGTCAATCTATCAACCCCTGAAAGTCCATATTCATTTCGGCAAACCGGCCTTATCTGCGATAAAAGCTGCCGACACGGAAACAGGCTATCTTGAGGTGTATAACGGGCGTCTTGTAGATGTGCGTCCTATCGGCGATGCTCCTGTCACGATCAGCCGGGACTTAGAATGGTCTCTGCCCGCCGGTGTGGATGCCGGCGTCGAGGCGGATATTCTAATGGCAAGAGATCCTGCCGATGACCGCTACGACCGAACAGTCGTAACGGTTCGCTCAAGCTGCCGTCCATTTTCGTTCGCAGCCGAGGAGGTCGCGCGGGGCGATCGCATTCTCGTTGACGACCTTGGCGTGCTGGTCGCGCGGGCGCAGGACGCCATAACCCTCGACGGCTACCGCGAGGCTCTTCGCACTGGCTTTCGGGGGCAAACAGTGTATGAACGCGTGAAAGAAGCCCCGGAGCAGACACTCTCAAGGGCTTGGGGCGATATGCCTCTCAAGCGTCCGCTCTGGTTTGTCCACGGGTTGCCGGGAAATCGCAATACGATGAGGCAGCATCCCAACGGCGATATAGACGTAACCGCGGTCGGCCGATGGTTCTCCGTGCAGCGAAGCGAGCGAGACAGCGACCGCAAGGGCTGGAATGGAGATATGCTCAGAATCTCCATCGGACTGCCCGACGAGACGCTGCGCGGCGGACGGAAGCTGGAGCAAGGCTACCTGCCGCTCCTGCATACATGGTGGCAGGATGGGCCTGTCTATTACGAGCAAACGAGCATTCTGGACGCGTTGGATGCCGACCTGAATGATATTGACCTGGACGACCCGACGGTCCTTCTGATGCGTATTAGAATGGTGAATGTCTCGCAAACACACAGTGCGCCCGCAAAACTGCGTTTTGCATCGAGAGCAGGCGGTGAAGGCAAGTTGACCGTTCAGCAAGGCCGGGCCGTCGCGCAAACCGATAAAGGCCCTCGATTGCGATTCTTAGTCGCCGGTGGAGAACGTGGCGCTTTCGCCGAAGATGGAGATTCAACTGCCTGGGCGGCGGACATCCAACCCGGCGATGCGGCGACACTGCATATCTGCATACCATCCGTTACGCTGACGGATGATAAGGAAGTTGAGGCTTTGCAGAAACGCGATTTTGACTCTGCCGCCAGACGCATTTGCAGTTTCTGGCGGGAATTGACAGCCAAGGCCGCACAGATCGAAACTCCCGAGCCCTGGATCAACGATTTCTACAAGGCTCATTTGAGGCATCTGCTGGTCAATTGCTTCAAGGAGCTTGATTCGGACCTCCTGCATGCTCACGTCGGCACGTTTTACTATGGGGTCTATCCGAATGAATCGGCGATGATGATAAGCGACTTGGACCGCCGCGGTTTGCATGAGCAGGCGCAGCACAATCTGGATTCATTTCTGCACTACCAGGGCACGGTCTCAATGCCCGGCAACTTCCGGAGCAGCGAGGGGCAGTTCTACGGCGCCGGCGGCCACGAAACCGGCGGATATAACAAGAGTCACGGGTACGTGATGTGGAACATGGCGCAGCACTGGCGGCTGACACGAGACCGAGGGTGGATGGAGCAAGCAGCGCCCAAGCTCGTCAAGGCTTGCGACTGGGTAAGTGGAGAACGCAAGGCCACCATGAAGCTGCCGGGGGACGGCGCCAAGCCTCTTGAGTACGGCTGGCTTCCCACAGGCTCGTTGGAAGATGTCACTGATTACTGGTACTGGCTGGCTACAAATAGCGCCACAGTCTGGGGTTTTCAGGCTTTGGCCGGGGCTCTCGCCGACTACGGACATCCGGAAGGTCCAAGACTTCAGAAGGAGGCGCAGGCCTTTTACGACGATTTCATGCGAGGCATTACCGAAGCGCGCGTATGCTGCCCGGTGGTGCGGCTGCGAGATGCAACTTATGTGCCCAAGATACCTTCCAGGCTCTACGAGCGCGGCCGCGCACACGGCTGGCTGCGCGAGACGCTCGAAGGGGCAATGTTCCTGCCGGCATACGGCCTGCTTGACCCGGATGCCCCGGAGACTAAGTGGATACTCAAGGACTATGAGGACAATCTCTATATATCCGAGCGGTATGGCTACGCGATTCCGGCGTTTGAAGAATTCTGGTTCTCTCGCGGCGGGTTCTCCATGCAGGCCAATCTGCTCGATGGTCCTCTGCCGTATCTGTGGCGGGACGATATCAAGCACTTCATCCGCGCATACTTCAACGGCTTTGCCTCGGCCTTCTACCCCGAAATCCGCATGTGTAACGAACACTCGCTTCCGGAGCTTGGATACCCAAGAGGCGATCATTTCAAGTCTTCCGATGAGGCCCAGTCAACGTACTGGCTCCGGCTGATGTTTATCAGCGAAATGGGGCCCAAGCTGTACCTGGGCCAGGCCATACCCAGATACTGGCTGTCGCACGGAAACAAGGTCGGTATCAGGGATGCGCCGTCCAATTTCGGCGTTCTGTCTTTTACAATAGAGTCGAAGGCGGCCGAAGGTATGATCAAAGCCCTGCTTGACCCTCCCGGTCGCAATCCTCCGGACAGCATTTTCGTGCGTCTGAGGCATCCGGATAGCGGCAGGATTAAAAGTGTCACCGTCAACGGCCGGCCTTACGAACATTTTGACGCCGACAAGGAGTGGATAATTCTGCCGGGCAAGCTCAGCGAACGGCAGGAAATCGTCACAAGGTACTAAAAGGGCCTAACAAAATGAAAAATTCCCCTCTGTCATTCCCGCGCAAGGCCTGCCCTGAGCGAAGCCGAATGGGCGGGAATCCAGAGAACCAAACGCGTGTGAGACCTCATTTTGTTACTAAGGTAGTCGATCGCAAAGCAAATGGCTAGGCCATGTCCCAACGGGACGGCTTAACCGGCTTAACCATAGATTTCTGGAGAAGCGCTCATGTTGCAAAAAAGATTCTTCGTGATTTTCTCAGCGGTACTTGTCTGTGTGGTTTTTTCCCCCGAACAATCGGTCGGTCAACCGCGTCCGAGGAAGAAGGTCGTCGAGTACGGCTGGGACGTCCCGTACCCTGATTTCGTCGAGCAGAACATACAGGAGATGGAAAAGAGGCCCTTCGAAGGCATTATCTTCCGCACAAAGGGATTCGACCACGTATTCGACACCAGCGCCTGGAAGAAGGAAGAAATGCAGCCGCAGTTCGATACCCTCGCCCAAATCAAGTGGCAAAAATTCACCGACAATTTCCTCACGCTCTACTCCGCCAACAACTGGAAGATGGACTGGTTCAATGACGACCATTGGAACGCCATCGTCGAGAACATGAAACTTTTCTCCCTGGCCGTGCAGGCGGGGCATTGTGTCGGCGTATGCTTTGACCCCGAACCTTATGGTACCGACCCCTGGGTGTATCCCGGCTCTTACAAGGACAGGTCGTTCGATGAGGTTGCCGAGCAGGTCCGCAAACGCGGGCAACAATTCATTAACGCCCTGGAAACAAATATGCCCAAGCTGAAGGTCTTGAGCTTCTTCCAGTTTGGTCTGTATGACGGCATCGTCGATGAGCCGGACCCGAAAATCCGCCAGGAAAAGCTCCTCAAGACCTGGATGGTTCTGCTGCCGTCGTTTTATATCGGAATTCTTGAAGGCGCCTCGCCGGGCACTATCCTCATAGACGGCAATGAGTCGGCGTATTACTATGAAAGCCCCGACAGTTTCTTCCGAGCTTATCACCTTATCAGGCAGCGGGCGCAGGCTTTCATTCCGGAGAACCTACGCGGCAAATATAACGCGCAGGTGCAGGCGGGGATGGCTCTCTATATTGACCAGACCCTGGCCAAACGCACCGAGCAGACAACGAGCCATTTTCTTTCGCCTCAAGAGCAGCTGCAGTTCTTTGAACACAATGCCTACTACGCACTTACCACTGCCGACGAGTATGTCTGGTGTTACAGTGAGAGGATGAACTGGTGGCTGCCTCCGGAGAAGGTTCAGCCGGATCGTGTGCTCCCGGCCGGTGTTGAGGAGGCACTTGCCGGCGCCAGGCAAAAATACGAGCAG
>DATEBC010000131.1:0-2764 GCA_035288065.1 Sedimentisphaerales bacterium
GACTTCGCCCACATAGTGAAAAACAAGTGTGTCGGCACCGATTTCGACTCCTGCATGCACCACTGGGCGACGCAAGGCCTGAATTACTACATCCTGGCGAAGCTCCACTGGAACGCCGATTTGAACGTTGACGAAACGATTGACGACTATTGCCGGAGCGGCTTTGCCGATGCAGCCGACCAAATCAAAAGCTATCTTCTCCGCGTCGAGCTGATAACAGACTCCACCGCCGCAAAGAAAGGCCGGGACATCAATTCACAGACCGCCGATGTCACGGGGTTCTATACGCCCCGGGAAATTGCCGCTCTGCGCAGCCTCCTGGACGCCGCAGATGAAGCTGCAAGGGATGACGAAGAAGCCCGTAGTCGCATAGCCTTCCTCCGCATCGGATTGGATTTCACCGAGCTGCAGGCGGAAATCTACCGGCTGCTGCGCCTCTCCGGCGAAAGACGACTCGAGCCGGCCGAGCGGGACCGGGCAATGCGACTGCTCGACAAAAAGTTTGTGTTGATGCGCGATATCTTTCAGAGTAATCACTTTGCGGTCAACGTCGCGGCGATGTCCTGGAGCGAATGGGGACGATTCAAAAAATTAGGCTGGGACGGGCCGGCGACGAAAAACCAGCCCGGGACGAGGTAACACTACTACTCTATCAAGTTTGATTCTGTGGATATTGTCATTGCGAGCACCTCACCTGATTCTCAGGAGGCATGCAAAAGAAGATCAATCTCAACGACAGTCATTGCGAGGAGGCCGTAGGCCGACGTGGCAATCTCATAACCCTTGAATGATAGAGGCTCCTACAGCAACAAAACGACTGACGATGACGCCAACAGAGAATAATTGGACTTAAGAGGAATCCGATATGGCAGAAAAACATCCCGAATTGAGTCAGAAACGCACCAGCGTAAAGGTCGAATTCGTCGCTGGCCTGACGACTTTTCTTACAATGGCCTACATAATCTTCGTCAACCCGTCCATTCTCAGTCTGGAAGGAATCGAAGCGCCCGGCATCGCCCGGATGGATAAGCAGGCCCTGGTTGCGGCGACCTGCATCGCCACCGCTGCCGCGACGCTTATCGTTGGAATAGTCGCGCGGGCGCCCATTGCGATGGCCCCGGGGATGGGGCTAAACGCCTTCTTTGCATCGCTGCTCCTGTCCGGCCGAATGACCTGGCAGACGGCCCTGGGCGCCGTCTTTCTCTCGGGCCTCTTCTTCCTGATACTGACCCTGCTCGGTCTGCGAAAGAGGCTGGTCGAAGCAATCCCGCCGTCGCTGATCTCGGCAATCGCCGTCGGCATCGGACTATTCATTACATTTATGGGCCTGGTCAAATTGGGAATAGTGGTCGGCGATAAATATACTCTCGTCAAAGCCGGACCGCTCAACAGCACCATCCTGATCGGCCTGTTCGGCCTGCTCGTGATGATTGTTTTTGAAATGCTCAAAATAAGCGGAGGACTTGTCGCAGGAATCCTCGCCGCCACCGGCGTAGCCGCCCTGCTCGGCAAAGTCGAGATGCCGCAGCAATACTTCGCAGTCGATTTGAACCTGCAGGCTGTCGCTTTGAAGCTCGATATTCTCGGCGCTCTGAAGTGGGGCTTTGCCGGAACCATCTTTACGCTGATGTTCATAGACCTCTTCGACAGCATCGGCACGCTGGTCGGCTGCTGCCATCAGGCCCAGATGACCGACGAGCACGGCCACATAAAAGGCCTCGACAGGCTCCTCGCAATCGACGCCCTCGCAACAATGATCGGCGCCGCACTGGGCACATCGACAACCACCGCCTACATAGAATCAGCCGCCGGCATCGAACAGGGCGGACGAACAGGCCTGACCTCGATAGTCACCGGCATCCTGTTCCTAATCGCCCTCTTGTTTGTCCCGCTGGTCGGGGTCGTTCCGCCTTATGCCACCGCCCCGGCCCTTATTATGGTCGGCCTCTTCATGATGAAGGAGGTCAGAAAAATTGACTTCGACAATCTCCACGAAGCATTCCCCGCGTTTGTCATCATGGTGATGATCGCCCTGAGCTACAGCATAAGCACGGGTCTGGCCTTTGGCTTCGTCTCCTTCACCGTAATAAAGCTCGTCTCCGGCAAATTCAAGGAGATAAGGGGGGCAATGTGGATCATCGCAATCCTGTCTTTGCTGTTCCTGACCCTCGATCACCTCCCCGGCCTGATTGACTATCTCAAAGACATTATGGGATTGAGCAACATCCACAAACTCCCCCTGTTCGAAGGCCCAATCGGATAGAAACAGCCCGAATCCTGCGCAAAGGCCGAGGCAGGGCAATCGCATTAAACTTGTGTGATCGTTATTTATGCTCCAAAAACATCCCCACTCCAACAGAGCCACAACCGTGAGGGAGTGGTCCAGCCACGCTTTAACGACCAAAAAACAGCAATATTTTCCTAATGCGATTGCCCTGGAGGCCGACGACTTTACCATGTAACGATTGACCATTTAAGATAGCTTGTGGAATTCCGGACGTCGGGTAAAATAGCGGGACAGCGAATACCCCTGCTTCGGCGGGAATGTGAATACTGTTGTTCCGCTCTTTTGGGGAACAAAGAGAAGTTGGGACAATGAGTTCTGCAAAATTGCAGAAGCCTTAAGTCAGAATACGATAAGGAGGTTATGTAATGGGCAAGGTTTCTATTGGCGTCAATATGGAGTACGTTCGGCACGCCGACAAGTCCTTCGAATGGGGCGTCGAGAAAGCCGCTAAATTGGGCTACGAATACGTCGAGCCGT
>DATEBC010000132.1:0-11233 GCA_035288065.1 Sedimentisphaerales bacterium
GACAAGCTGGTCCATCGCTATTGTCAGGAAGTCCACGTACATGATCTCGGCCACGGGGCGCAGCCCGCGAAGAGCAGCGCCGACGGCGGCCCCCGCTATGGCGGCCTCCGATATTGCGGTGTCGATAACTCTATCGGTTCCGTATTTAGCCGAGAGGCCGCGGGTGGCCTGGTATGCCCCCCCGTACAGGCCGATGTCCTCGCCTATTACGATGACGCTCTCATCGCGTTCGATCTCTTCGCCCTGTGCGGCGGTTACGGCCTGGCCTATTGTCATGACCTCCATCCCGAATTTCGACTGAACGACGGCCTTTGCCTCGTCGGCGGCGGCCTTTTTCGTCTTTGCGGTCGATGCGGCAAGGGCCTCTTCGAAGGCGGCCTGGGCTTGACGCACTTTTTCGCTATTGACCTTTTCCGCCTCGATGACCTCGGCGGCGTAGCTCTCTTCGACATAAACGTCCTTGGCAAAATCTTCGCGCTTGGGCCAGGGGCTGTCCAGGCCGAACTGCGTTGCAGCTTCGATAGTGGCATTGGCCTTCTCTTTGATTGCGTCGAGTTCTCCCTGCGTGCAGAGACCGTCGTCGAGAAGCCTTCGGCCCAGGACGATGATAGGGTCTCTATCATGCCAGGCCTTTTCTTCCGCCTTTGTTCGATAGGCGCGGGGGTCGCTCCGGCTGTGGCCGTACCAGCGGTAGGTCTTGGCCTCGATTATCGTCATCTGGTTGTCTCTTCTGGCCGGAGTGATTGCCTCTCGAACGGCCAGGAAGACCTCGACGACATCCTGGCCGTCAACTATCACGCCGGGAACGTTGTACGCGTAAGCCCGCTCGGCGATGTCTTCGATATTGCTCGCGCAGAGCGTGCCCTCAACCTCGCTGCCTGAAAACGGAACGCTCATCCCGTAGAGGTTGTTTTCGATTACCGCGATAAGGGGGACCCTGATGGTCGAGGCCATGTTCATCGACTCATGGAAACTGCCGGTGTTCGTCGCACCGTCGCCGAAGAACGAAAGGACAACCTTGCCCGTCTTTTTGTATTTCTCAGCCAAGGCTGCCCCAACGGCGGGCGGCTGGTTGCCGCCTACGATGCCGGTCGAGCCGAGATTATTGCACTTCTCGACCTCTGCGATGTGCATTGAGCCGCCGCGACCCTTGCAGTAGCCCGTCTCTTTGCCCATCAGCTCGGCCATCATCTGGTTCCAATGGCTCTGACGCTCCTTTTCGGTATCGGCGTACTTGTTGCCGATTGCCCCGCAGTGGCCGTGACCACGGTGCGTCGAGCCGATTACGTCGCCACGCTCGATGGCCGCAATCGCGCCCACCGCCACCGCCTCCTCGCCTGCGTACAGATGCGAGGCCCCTTTTATGATGTTCTGGCCGAGCAGATCGAAAACCTTCTCCTCGAAGAAGCGAATCTCGTGAATCGTCCGCAGCCAGTCTTTTGCATTTTCCAGGGTGATCACCCCGTCTTTAATGAGGTCTTTGATCTTTGAGACCGGCCTTTTTCGCCTGTCCTCAATACTGAAGTCCATATTATACATCTCCTGTCAAAAATTAACTTTTCGCGGGCAAGTCTTCAGCTTCCTCAACTTGATTTACCCCGCCTACCGTACTGGAAACGGCTAATATAGCATATTCGCCGGAGTAAGACAAGGTTATTTACTCAAGCTGACTGTTTTCGGGCCAGATTTTAATGTAACTACAGTTCTGACAACAGGATAAGAGTATCTGTCACTCCTGCGAAAGGCCTGCCCTGAGTCCGCCAACGCCGGAAACGGGCGGGAATCCAGAGAAGCAAAGGCGTCTGAGACCTCATTGTGTTACAGGCTCTTAAGGTTCTTTGGCGGTCTCGGCGTCCAAAGGACCGAATTTTGCTTGCTCTTAGCCGGAAAACAGCCACAATGCCGAATGTATTATAGAACGAATGCAATATTGCAGTGAAAGGCTGCCATGGAAATAAAGAAGGGGATCGCCGTATCGCCCGGCATTTCGATAGCCAAGTCTCTGATCATCGATTCGGAGGACTATCGGATTCCGCGTCGGCCCATAGAGCCGTCGCAGCGTATGATAGAGACGCAGCGGATAAAGAACGCCTTCGCCGCCGCTTCTCGAGAACTGACGAAGCTCGCCGATGCCAAAGATAAATCCGGGGGAGGTAAAATAAAGGACATTTTCGCCGTCCACCTGCGCTTCCTGCGCGACAAGAGCCTGAAAAAGCGAATAACAGACCTCGTCCGCTCGGAGCTGGTGACCGCCGAGTACGCCGTCTCGAAGGTTCTCAGGGATGTCGCCGCGCACTTCTCAAAGGTCAAGGATGCGTACATCAGCGAGCGTGCCGACGATATCAACGACATCGAGAAGCGTTTGCTCAGACAGCTTCTCGGCGGCAAACGCGAGGATATCGACAACCTTACGGAAGAGGTTGTCGTGGTTGCCCGCGAATTGAGTCCCACTCAGACGGCCGGTTTCAACAGGAGGTACGTCAAAGGCATCGCCAGCGACACCGGGGGGCGGACGTCTCACGCCGCCATCGTCGCCCGCTCGCTCGGCATCCCGGCCGTGGTGGCGCTGGAGGACTTCACCGAATATGTCCGCGGCGGCGACACAATCATCGTGGACGGCAATCGCGGAATCGTAATTGTCAACCCGGATGAGGATACGGTCGCCCAGTACGAAAAGTACTCGCGTGAATTTCTCGCCCTTGAACACAAATTCGACACACTGCGCGACCTGCCCGCAGTAACGCGCGACGGCGCCAAGATCGCGCTCCTTGGCAACATCGAATTCCCGGACGAAGCGGAGTCCGTCCTGGAGAAGGGAGGCCACGGCATCGGGCTTTACCGAACCGAATTCTTGTATCTCAACAGCCGGACCGAACCGACCGAGGCCGAACACTACGAGGCCTACGCCGAGACTATGAGCTTCTTCAAGGACAGGCCCGTCGTGATAAGGACGATGGACCTCGGCGCCGACAAATTCACGCAGTCCAGAAGATTCTCTCGCGAGCCCAACCCGTTCTTAGGCCTGCGCTCCATCCGTTTTTGTCTGCAGAACCTCTCGTTATTCAAGACCCAACTGCATGCAATCCTGCGCGCATCGGCGCTCGGCAAGCTGAAGATAATGTTCCCGCTGATAACCAATATCCACGAGATCAAGCAGGCCCGCCTGATCCTGCGGGACGTGATGGAAGACCTCGACGAGGAAAAGATCCCCTACAACAGGCAAATCGAGGTGGGCATTATGATCGAGACGCCCTCGGCGGCGCTGACCGCGTATCACCTGGCCAAGGAAGTCGATTTCTTCAGCATCGGCACCAACGACCTGACTCAATACACCCTCGCTGTTGACAGGGGCAACGAGCTGGTCGCGACGCTGTATTCATCCTCGGAACCGGCCGTGCTCCGGCTGATCCGAACGGTCCTCCAGGACGCACACAAGGCCCAAATAGAAACGAGCATCTGCGGCGAAATGGCATCCGAGCCGGAATATATCATGCTGCTGCTCGGAATGGGCGTGCGAACCGTCTCGATCGCGCCGCCGATGATACCGCAGATCAAGCAGGTCATCCGATCGGTGACAATCGAAGACTGCAACAGCGTGGCCAGAAAGGTTCTCGGCCTGAACTCCGAGAGGCAAATCTCAGCCTACCTTCGAACATTCGCAAGAAGAATCCTCCCCGAAGCATTCTAAAGCCGAGACGACTTAATCTGTGTCTGACTCTTCTTCCGGCACATTTTGCAGGCGATGTAGGGTGCGAGGAAGAAGAGGAAGATTACGGCCTTTGCGAACATCAGGCCGGCGTAGTGGATCGCCTCGAACTGCTCTTTGCTAATCTTGAACCACGTCGAATGGACTGCGAAGACCCAATCGTCGGCCAGTGCGAAGAATAAGAACCAGATCGCCAGGCCGGCCATTCCAACAAAGAAGCATCTAATCGTGATTTTTTCGATAGTCTCCATAATTCGTCCCTCGTATATAGGATGTCGGATGTCGTATTTCGTATCGCGTATTTCGTATTGCGTGAATGCCCCAGCGCCCCGTAAGGCGCAGGCTTACGCTTAGGGCTTGTTGTTTTTTCGTGGTAATTCGTGTGAATTCGTGGTTAATCCTTAAGCAACGGTAAGCAGAGTTGCGACCAGGTTTCCAACGAATCCTTCACCTCGTTGAGCTCCGCAGGCGTCATAAACGTCATTTGTGTAATCATTTGCTCTTTTCGGGCGACTTTATCCGAGTCGAGCACCCAATGATGCACCACTCCCAAGTGGACTTGCCCGACCTCGTTTGAATCGTCGTTGAGCAGGGCGACAATCTTGTCGGTATGCCTGGCCTCTATTGAGACTTCCTCAGCCACCTCTCGATCGACCGCCTTGAGATAAGTATGCTCGTAAGATTCGGCTGTGAACAGGGGCATATCATCGACAGGGTTGATATGCCCGCCGATCCCGATGGACCTCTTGGCGAGAAGCCGGGTCTCGCCCGCCCGCTTGCCGCGGACGTAGCTGAGGTACTTGCCGTTGTGGTTCATAAGCACATAAGGGATAAGCTGCTTAAAAGAAGGGTCCGTCTCCGCCGCCGAGCGTGGCATAAACCGCAGCACGCCGGGCGCAAAGAGCTTCTCCAAGTACCGGTCCACGTCGAAGGCAAGGCCGTGAAAGATTCCAACCTCCTCAACGACCTTCCGCTCGACGACTAAGACCCGCTCTTCCTGTGGCATGATTTCGTATCTCGTATATCGTAATGCGTCCCGGCCAGGGGAAATTGCTTATAGCGTTTCACCCTTGGCCAAGCTTCACTCAAACCAGACGGCCAGGCCGCAATGTCTATGATTTCGGTCATTTGAAATTTGACATTGTTTCGGGTTTCGTGCTTAGGATTTCGGATTTTCGACGTTCGAATTCTATCTTATGCCTTCCGTATTCTCTCTTCGTGGTTAATCCTTTTGGTCCGCACCTTAAAACAAAGACGGCGTCAGGCGTTCTGCGGTTTGGAATTCTCCGGGGTTGTTCTTGTTCTGAATAATGAAGTGTTCCGGGACGGTGAACTGCGAGCAGAGCATGAGGGCCTCTTTGCCGACCTGCTCTATGGCGGCCTCGTTGTCGATATTCTCGACCACCCTGAGGATGAACGCTGCAATCTGCTCGGCCTCTGCCTCTTTCATCCCGCGCGTGGTAATTGCCGGCGTTCCGATCCGCAGTCCGCTCGGATTCGACGGCGGCGCCGGGTCGCCGGGCACGGTGTTGTAATTAGTCTCAATCCTCGCCCGGTCGAGGGCCTTGGCCAATTTCTTGCCGGGGACATTCTTGTTTCGCAGGTCGATCAGGATCAAGTGGTTGTCGGTGCCGCCTGATACGAGATTGAAGCCGTATTCGAGCAGCTTGCGTGCCAGCGCCTTGGCGTTCTTGACTATCTGCCTGGCGTAGGCCTGGAATTCGGGGGTATCGGCCTCGGCCATCGCGACGGCTATCGCGGTGAGCGTGTGCATGTGCGGGCCTCCCTGTAGGCCGGGAAAGACGGCCTTATCGATCTTCTCGGCGTGCTCGGCCTTACAAAGCAGCATCCCGCCGCGCGGACCCCGAAGGGTTTTATGAGTCGTAGTCGAAACAACATCAGAGTACGGCACCGGCGACTTATGAATACCAGCCACAACAAGACCTGCGATATGCGCTATATCGCTGACGTGGTACGCCCCGACCTCTTTGGCGATATCGCCGAATATCTCGAAGTCGATCTCCCGCGGATAAGCCGTCGCCCCCGATACTATCAGTTTGGGGCGATGCTTTTTAGCCAGGTCCCGGATGTGGTCGTAGTCCATCCTGCCGGTCTCGGGATTCACCGGGTATTGTACGGAGTTGTAGAACCTGCTCGTAACCGAGACCTTCCAGCCGTGCGTCAGATGCCCGCCATGCACGAGCGATAGGCCCATTATCGTATCGCCCGGCTCAATCAAAGCCGCATAAGCGGCTAAATTGGCTACAGAGCCTGAATAAGGCTGAACGTTGGCGTGGTCGGCCTTGAAGAGTCTTTTCGCCCGCTCCCTCGCCAGCGTCTCAATAAGATCGGTAACCTGCTGGCCTTCGTAATACCTGCGTCCCGGATAGCCTTCGGCGTATTTGTTGGTCAGGCAGGACCCGCTGGCCTGCATTACGGCTCTTGATACGTAGTTCTCCGATGGTATCAGGCGGATGCACCCGCTCTGTCGGCTGGCTTCCTGGCGTATCAGCTCGAATATCTGCGGGTCATACTGTTCAAGAGCCGTATTCATAGCACTTCACTCCATAAGCCTTCATACTTCACGTATTTCGGGGCTGCAAAGCAACAGCGCACGCGCCGGCGACAATATATAGCAGTGCAGCCGTTAGTACAAGGAATAATTACCCAGCCGCGCTGCTTCGGGAGATTCCAAAACTGAACGAAAGCGGCCAAGATGGGCCAAAGTAGTTGCTGCGAGCAAAATTGATTTGGATGTCGGACCGTCGCGCGGGCGAAATCGCAGTACGCACGGACGCCCTCGGGCGTGCGAGGGTCGTGAAAGTCCGGTGCGTAGGCGAGATTGCCGAAGAGCAGCAGTCCATATTGGCGGCACAGTTCCACGAGCCGGTCGTAATCGGCGAACTGGTATTTGCCCTTTTCCTTCTCGATCCGCCGCCAGGTGAAGTCCTGCCGACCCCACTTGATCCCCGCATCTTTCATCTTATTCAGGATGGCTTCAAGATTGGGCGCGTCGGGTTGGAAGGCGGTGTTGATTCCAAAGGGCGATTCGGGCAGCAGACGCTCCGCAAAGGGGGCCGCAGAGAGCTTCACCTCGAAGCTGCCAGTGGCTGTGGCGTCGCCGGCGCTGAGAGATGTTGAGAAAAACAACGGCATCAACAACGCTGAAACCAGATTACGAAAGTGAGCCGACCTTGACATAGCAGTAAACTCCAAGCAACTGTGTGACAAATACAAAAGAACCTGCGAAAGCCGGATTGTAACGCAACTGGCGGGAATGGGCAAGCTGCGGATGGCAGATGACAGAAGACAGAGGACGGATGACGGACGAGAGACGACGGACGCGGGACGAGACGCTGGATGCTCGATACTGGATGCTGGATGCTGGATTGTTTGGGAGGATGAGATTGGGTTTGTTCTTCGTATTTCCCCCCCGGGGCAGGCGTATGGTGTCCTGGGGGGATATTGGGTTTGATTGGGTTTGTTTTTTCTGCCTGCGGCGGAGCGGAATATTGCGGTAACTCTTTGGAATATAAGAGGTTGCGTTGGTTTTGTAGTTTTGGGAATTGGGTTTGTTTTGCATAATCGCCCTAACACCACAGAGATCGCCGAGAACGCAGAGAAAATAGGTTGCGGCAAGATGGGTGGGATCGGTAGAAGGCAGAAGACAGGAAACAGAAGACAGAAGACAGGAAACAGAAGACAGAATACAGGAGACAGAAGACAGAATACAGGAGACAGAAGACAGAAGGCGGATTCCTAAGGAATGGGGGTGCAAGCAAGTGAAACCACGGGGGGGCGGGATGCAAGGAAATGCAGAATTGGGGAATGCAGATGCTGTTGGGATGGGTGTTTTTAATGTTTTTCTCTGCCATGTTCTGCGTTGTGTCCCTTTACTGATAGGATTCTATTAAGTTTGGTAAGTATTATACTATATCATAAGTTGGATGTAAAGTGAATTTTGTCCACAGATTTCGCGGATTTTCGCAGATTGACACAGATTTGAACCGCAGAGATCGCCGAGTTCGCAGAGTAACAATAACTTCCGTCTTCTTCGTGGCTTAGTGTCTTGGTGGCAGGCACACCGACCGCACCTCTTGTCCTTTCAGCCCGCGCGCAAGTCTTTACTCCGCCTATAATTATGGAATAATCAGAAAAGTCCCATAATTTACGATTTTTTTCTTGACTTCTACCCCCCCCTGTTAAACTGGGTAAGATTCGCCTGTGTTTTATTTTAGGAGTGCAAGAGTGAACTAACATAACAACGGCGGCGTAGTTTGCCCTATTGCCAGAGGAGGTGTCTTATGGGCTGAAGCAATTCTCCAAAGGATTAGCGATTTCGATTAACAGAAACGTAGTTTCAAAAACTGAAAGGATAAGAGAATGAAATCTCTAAACTGGACCACAATTTGTTTCATCACAGTTTTGTCTGTTTTCCTCTGGCCAAGCGTATCTTCGGCCACAGAGTCTATTCTTTTCTTCGACGACTTTGACGGCACGGCTCTCGACACATCGCGATGGTCTGTATTTGTCGATGAAAACGGGGAGTATAATTGGCCTTACGTTGCGGGCGGGCTTCTTTATTCACAAGGATATCACACGCGAATAGATTCCATCCCCACCTTCGCACCGATAGGTCAAAGCGTAACGGCTCGTGCGCGAATTAGCCTCGCCGGAGCGGATCATAAATTTGGCTTCGCTGTGAACCCAAATGAGCGTGCCGGTCCGGTCACTGGATACTACTTTGATACAGAAGAACTGGAGAATGAGGGTGGTAGGGGGCGGGAGGGCTATGTTCGGGCGTTAGCTTGGTTCCAGCCAGCGGTCGGGTCTTTGGTTAATCTCTTAGATGTCGAGATTCCTGTGACATGGTATGAGTTCCATGAATTCGCAGTCGAGCGAACGCCATCGGACGTCATCTTCTCCATAGACGCCCAGGAGGTCGCGCGAGTAACAGATGCGTTCGGAGGCGCGTTGCCGGTATGTGTTTGGAATGACCGTTGGGATTTGATGCAGACTGACTGGGTTGAGGTCGCCTCCGTCCTCGAACCACCTGTCATTGAAGCTACTGTTGATATAGACCCTGACACACTCAATCTTAAGAGCAAAGGCAAATGGATTACCTGCTATATCGAGTTGCCGGAGGGGTATGACGTGGCTGACATCGACGTAAGCACAATAATGCTCAATGACCAGGTGCCGGCAGAGTCGCAGCCCACGGGGATTCTTGACCACGATGGGGATGGCATTGTTGAGTTAATGGTGAAATTCAGCAGGTCTGCGGTCCAGGGGCTACTTGGAGCGGCGGACGAGGCGGAGCTAACCGTTACCGGCGAGCTGTCCGACGGCACGCTCTTTGAAGGCACTGACACCATCAGAGTCGTCCAGTAAAATTAGTAGCCACTCAGAGTTGAATTTGTGGGCGCTGCTCGTTCAGCAGGCGGCTAAGGGTTGTGGATTCCTGCCTTCGCAGGAATGACAACTGGCGACGGTCGCAGGAATGACAGCTAACAAGACCAACGTTGACGGGCTAATAGCCCCGCGTTTCATAAGCGGCACGACTATGAAGAAAATAGAATCTCGCAGTTTGAATAGATTTCTCCGCTCGCTTCGCTCGGTCGAAATGACAGTATAGTCGCAAGACTTGCGAAACACGGGACTAGACCCCAAAGGAAACCCGAAACACCAATGGACCGTTTTCGGGCCTTTGAGGAAACGTGCTGACCGAATTTAGTTCGACCTAGAAAACAAGGGCTGGCTCTGCCAGCCCTTTTCCATTTCTGCTGCTCGAGTGAAAAGGCAGGGATTTGCGCCGGCTTCGAAGCCTGCCGCGGCGGGCGCGAGCCGCGTTTGAGGCGGCGCGGGCGGCATCCGGCGGGGCATTGTCCGGGGCGGATGTTGGATTTGGGGGTAAAGGAGATACCCAAGGCACAAGTTTCAAATTGCATATTTCAGATTTCAGATTGGGGTGAAGTTTTGAGGCGGTTCGCGGGGTAGTTTGAATGGATGCCTTCCGCCATTGGCGGACGCTCGGCATGACAGGGGGCGGAGGGGAGGAAACTGATTATTTACTATTGATGATTGATTATTGAGAGATTGCCGCCCATTCGACTGCGCTCAGGGCAGGCTTCCTCGCAATGGCCGGGAGGGGGACGAGGTTTTGAAGCGGTATGGAGAGGGATCGGACAGGTTGGACGAGTCGGACAGGGCGGACTCATGGGGAACAGAGGGAATATCGAATCTTGAATAATGAAGGTGAATTGATGCGCAATATCGCACCCTAAATGGTTTGCAGACTTCCTAAGAAAATGAACAGTTCTCATAGTGTGAGCGGTAGGAGATTGCCACGTCCCTAAGGGACTCGCAATGACACAGTGGTCAGAGAAGGATTAGAAATCGCGGAATGGGCCGCGTGGGGGGGGGCAAATAGTGTTGAGGTTTTAGTTTTGAGTTGGTCGCCTGCGTTGCAGGCGATTTGGGTGCCCCCCGGCACAGGTCCGGGGGCTAATCGGGGGGGAGCCTGAGACGGTATGGGGGAAATCGGACAAATCGGACAGGTTGGACCGGTAGGACAGGGCGGACTCATGGGGGGAAAAATTGATTATTTACTATTGATGATTGATTATTGAGAGATTGGCGCGTCAGTTCGTTCCTCACAATGAGAACGAGGGGGGATTCGGATTTGGACGTTATTGGTGGGCAGAGGCCACCCTACGATTACTGGTCCTCGGGAGGCTCAAATAGTGTTGATGTTTTAGTTTTGAGATGGGCGCGCGCGTTGCAGGTGATCTGGGTGGCCCCCCGGCACAGGTCCGGGGGCTAATCGAGGGCGGCTGCCCAGAGGAATCGATTTGAGGCGATATAGACGGTGCCGTTGGCGGCGATTGCGGTGCTGTGCACGGGGGCGGACATTCGCATCGTGCTGAGGAGTTTCGATTCTCTGCCGGCGGCCATAATGTAGAAATCCTGCGTGCTGCCGAAGTAGAGCTTACCGTCGGCTAAGAGCGGGCCGCCCCACGTCTCGTTGCCTGTTTCATATACCCAGCACTGCTTTCCCGTATCGGCGTCGAGACAGTGCAGCCGCCCTGCGATATCGACGATGTACAGTAATCCATCGGCAACGGCGGGCGTCGCCATGCTGCGGTCCAGGCCTTCATACCTCCAGATGCAGGCGGTCTTCGTGATATCGCCTTCTTGAGTCGCGTCGATGCAGTGAAGCAGTCCCCTGCCGCGTCCGTGAGCGGGGTCCTGGCCTATGGCTATGTATATCCGATCCTTGTAGAGGACGGGAGTGGCTATAATCTGGCTGGGCCCGAGGTACTTGCCGTCGTTCTTATTGGGGCTGTTGGACTTGCGCTTGTCGCCGCGATAGTACGGGATTTCCTTGCCGTCGAGGTATCTGAACTCGGGCGGATTGCAGTCGTAAGACCAGACTTTTTTCAGATGAACCGGTTTCTCGCCGGCCTCGGTCAGGGCCTCGAAGGCATAGCAGATCCCGTCGCCGCCTCCGAGAAAGATCAGCGTTTT
>DATEBC010000133.1:0-14624 GCA_035288065.1 Sedimentisphaerales bacterium
TCATCTGGCCTGGGTGAAGGCTCTTTATGACCTCGGCGCCGAGAGCGGCCTGGGTGACGTCCTTGCAGAACGTTTTTACCACCTGATAGTTGACGTCGGCTTCGAGCAGGGCCTTGCGGACATCGCGCATAGCGTCGGAGATGTTGGCCTCTGTAATTCGGCCTCGGCCCGAAAGAGAGCGGAAAATGTTATTGAATTTGTCTGTCAGCGATTCAAACATTGCTCGATACTTGGTACTCGATACTGGATACTGGGTGTTACAATCCAATCTATAAGTTGTCATTCCGCACTTGATGCGGAATCCATTTGTTTAGAATCTGGATTCCCGCTTTCGCGGGAATGACAAGCCACAAATACAAATGTGATACCGTAGAACATACTGAATACCGGATATTCGTTCCATGATGATAATGGGGCGGAGGCGATTTTGCAAGTGGTTTCCGGCTAATCGCGGACGGCGAATGTGGGCGTAGTGATAAAAGATGTCGGCTGTGTGAATCGGTTGGCTTTGTGAATGCGGATATGGGCGGGAACCGGCGGGAAGAAAGGGGCACGAGCGGTCAAAGATTGTTGTTCGTGAGCCAGTGCAGCGCCATTATGCGGAAGTCGAGGAAGTTCACGGCGCAGTCGCCGTTTACATCTCCCGCGACAATAACCTGGCAAGGCGGCTTGCCGAAGTATGATTTGCTTGCCTCCACTGTTCCGCCGTAAGCGCCCATATTGATAATTCCGCCGTTGGGAAATGGCTCGTGCATTATTGGAGACATCGGATCACCCGCATCAATGCAGGGACTCGTCACTTCGTCTATCGTCCAGCGTCCCTCGTTCGTGTCCCATCTTCCTGCTTGGGATTTTAGATGGTAATCGCCATCTACCAAGAAGTCGTCCTCTGGGTCGTCCGGTGTGCCATTGTTATCCCAATAACTAAGTTTTGTAAAGTTGGGATCAACATCGATATTGCATTCACCAGGCCAGCCGCCTTGGACATCACTATATTTCACTAACAAGTCTCCATCTAAAGAATGTAGTTGATCAGGTGAATTCCCAAAAACAATGCTGTTAGTTAATACAGTACTGCAGTCGAATGCATACATTCCACCACCCCCATGGCCTGCAGAATTTTTATAAAATACGCAATTTGTTAATACAGGATAACCTACGTTTTGGTATATCCCACCACCATACCAAACAGCTGAATTGTTACTGAATATACAATTCGTTAATGTTAAGAGGGGGTTTCCAGAGCCGTGTAATCCGCCACCGTATCTTGCTGAGTTCTCAACAAATGTGCACTTGGTCAGTGTCGGATAATCCCCCTCTAATAATATCCCTCCCCCACTGATTGACGCCACATTTCTGCTAAAGGTGCAGTTGGTTATTATAGTCACCCCCACACTCCCGCCGTACATTCCACCACCATATTCTCCTCGGTTATCACTGATTATGCAGTTAGCAATAGTAGGGTTGCTACGGCAACAAATTCCCCCACCCCACTCAGCGTTGCCATTAGTAATCATAAAACCATTCAAAACACAATTAGGCTCTTCGCCAGTCACGAAGGTTACTACAGAACCTCTTTGTTGTCCATCAATAATTGTCGCAGCCACTATATCAGGATTATTTGGGTCTGTGCTTGTCAGGACGATATTTTTCCCTCTGAAATTGATATTCTCAAAATATGTTCCTTCTTGGACGACAATTATGTCGCCGTCGGATGCTGCGTCGATAGCGTCCTGGATAGAGCCTTTGAGGCGGCCTGCCTTGATTTCGTTGGTGTAGTCGGCGGACGGGCGGACGTAGAGGGTGTCCGCGTGTGCGGGGCCGACCGTCAGGAGCAGTATGAGAACACAAACAGCGTTTTTCATAAGAACCACCTCCAACATCTATTCAAAAGCATTATACGGTTTCCTGTGAGGATTTGCCAGAAGAAAACTATTATTATCTATCATCCAGCAGCTGGGACATCGCATTTTTCTCGGGAAAACGGCAATCTCATGACTGCCAACAAAACGCCTGCGAGATCAACCGCAGAGAAGCCGGTGCCGCTTTCTTGCCTGCTGGCGGGTTCGCAGCCCAGCGTGCGCAGAATGGGGCGGGTCGGAATGCCGGGTCCGATCACTGTTGCGGGGCGAGTTCGACAGGCTGGCCGCCGGGTGCGGCGATGCCCCTTCGCTGCAGGAGGGAGCCTTCGAGTCTGTAAAGGGCGACCAGGGCCTTTAGATAGTTGACCAGGGCTTCTATTTCGGCGATCTGGCCGGCGACGAAGTCTCGCTGGGCCTGTCCGACGAGCAGCGAGGTGGACCTGCCCACGCGGAATTTTTCGGTCTCGGCGCGGAGCTTCTCCTCCTGAAAGTTGCGCGTGGCGGCGGTCGCCGCAATCTGCTCAAGGGTGCGAGCAGCCTCGATATGACCGGCGCGGACGTCAACCTGCACGAGCTGGGCGAGATTGTCCAGGGCATCGTGGAGCTGCCGCCTGCTTATGATGGCGCGGGTGTGTGCCGCGTGAGCGCTTCGATTGAATAGAGGGTCTTCGAAGACCAGGCCGAAGGAGACATCGTAACTGTCGCCTCCGATGTTATCGGCGGACCTGTTAAAAGAGTTGGCGTAGCCCGTCTTACCGAAAGTTATGAAGGCGTCCATTTTGGGAAGCAGCCCATTTTTGGTTATTACGACTTCGAGGTTTCCCCGTTGTATCTGGAGGCGGGCCTGATTCAAGTCGGGGCGCATTCTGAGAGCGACTTCCACGTGCCGTTCGACGTCGTCGAGGTTGACGTCCGGCGGTGAAGTGTCGTATTCGAGAATGATGTCCCTGCTCCAGTCGATGCCCTGTGACGGATTCAGCAGGCGGAGCAGCTCAAGGCGATCCTTTGCCAGGGTGCTTCGAGCATTTATAAGGTTCTCCTTGCCGAGCGCAACCTCGGCCTGAGCGGCGGCCAGCTCGGTCTCGGCGAGGTCGCCCCACTTGATTCGCTCCTGGGTCTCGGCCATCTGCTTTTCGGCGAGGGTCAGCGAGTTGGTGTAGATCTCGATCTGCCTCTGAGCAAGGGCGTAGTCCCAGAATTTTGCTTCGACCTGCTCGAGAAGAATCTCTGCAAAACCTCGCAGCTCGTACTGCGATACGACGGTGTCAATTCTGGCCTGATGGACGCGTGCAAGATTTGCGCGGATGTCCCGCCCCTCGAGAATCGCCTGAGTGACGGTAACGCCGATGCGGTTTGCGGTGAACGTGTCGCTGTACAAGGATGAATCGGTATATGTGGTCCTGCCGTCGAGTCCGACGGTTGTGCCGGTGGGGAACAGCTTGGTTAGCGAGACCAAGCCGGTGATGGAATCGACCGTTGAGCTTTCGGTGCCGGAGGCGGCGCGGGAGAGCCGGTCGCCCAGAGCCCTGCCGTCGGATACTTCGGCGCTGAGAAGCGGATCAAAAACCGCGAGCTCCTCCTGCTCGAATGTCCTGGTTATCTGCGGGTTCATTCTCTCGACTGCCAGCGATCGGTTGTTCTCCATAGCCTGGAGAATCGCGTCCTGGATGCCAATTCTGAGCGGACCTTTGACGGGATCGGCATTGTTTACATCGGCATGTTTTTCCAAAGCGGGTCTTTGAATGTTTGGTGGCAGATTGGCATCAGCCTCGGGGCCGACGTAGTCGCAGTAAGTCTCCGGCTCGACTAGCGAACACGAGGCCAGCAGCAGCGCCAGAGCAGTCAACATCATTGCGTTGGGTATAGTCATTGTTGTGTTGTGGGACATAGGAATTCCCGGCAGCTATCCGTCGCCTTCGGCATTGCCTTTGGCGGCGGGAGCCATCTGGGGCCTTAGCCGCTCGAAGATCGAATACACGACCGGAACAATTACCAGCGTAATCAACGTCGAGCTGAGCAGGCCACCGATGACGACTCTGGCCATAGGCGCCTGCGCCTCGCCGCCTTCTCCGAGGCCGAGGGCCAGAGGCACCAGTCCGATGATGGTTGTCAAGGCGGTCATGAGAATCGGGCGCAGCCGCCTTCGGCCCGCCTCCTCAATGGCCTTGCGAATGGGCATTTTGTCTCTGTGGCGAAGCAGGTTTGTATGGTCAACGAGAAGAATGGCGTTGTTGACGACGATTCCCTCGAGCATAATACATCCGATGAAGGACTGGATATTAAAAGTCGTCCGCGCCAACAGCAGCATCAGGATGACCCCTATCGCGGCGAGGGGCACCGAAAACATCACTACAAAGGGGTCGCGCAAAGATTCATACTGGCAGGCCATGACCATATAGACGAGTATGAGCGCCAGCACGCAGCTCAGAAGGAGCTCGCCAAACGCCTTCTGCTGCTCTTCGTAATCGCCGCCGAAGGTGATGGCGAACTGGGGAGGCATCGGGACGGTGCTGAGCCTTTGACGTATCTCAGACAGCACCGAACCCATGTCCCTGCCGGTGATGTCGCCCGTTATGCCGACAAGGCGTTCCTGGTCTTTTCGTTCAATCAGCACGGGGCCGCTTCTGGGACCCACGTTGACGACGTTTCTGAGGACCACGGGCCGGCCGTCCGAATTTGTAATCGTCAGGTCGAGAATGTCGCGCAGGTCCATCTTCTCTGCGTCTCTGAGCTTTACAAGGATTGCGAATTCATCGCCGGCCTGACGATAGTAACCCGCCTCCGTCCCGGATATAATCGTCTGAAGGGCATTGGCTATTCCTGAGACCGTAAGGCGCATGTCGGCCGCCTTCTGCCGGTCTATCAGAACCAGCTCCTCGGGGCTGCCGGATTCACGGCTGATTCGAACGTCTGTAACCCCATCAACTGATCCGACGATGTCCTTGACCTGCTTTGCCAGTGCGTCGGCCGTCTCAAGGTCATGTCCGCGGACCTCGACCTGGATCTTGTCGCCTTCGGAAGTGCCCATTCGCAGTATGAACAGGCCCTGGCCCGCGCGGGTCCGGACAATCATTCCAGGTATCGCGCTGAGCTTCTTGCGGAGGTCGTCGGCAATCTGCTGGCTGGACCTTGAGCGCCGAGACTGAGGGACCAGGGCGATGCGAACGTCGCCTGTGTGGCCGCCCTGTCCGTGCCATCTTGCGCCGCCGACGCTTGTCACGGCGCTCTTGATTTCGGGTACCGACTGCTCAATGATTTGCTCGACGACGCTGAATTTCTCATCGAGCACGGCCAACCTGGTTCCGACCTGCATCTCGGCATCGACGCGGACCTCGCCCTCGTCGGTGGTGGGCATCAGCTCGACGCCGATGAATGGGGTCAACATCAGGCAGCCGGCCAGCAGCAGCACAGCGGCAATCACAACAACAACACGGTTTTCGAGCGCTAAGTGCAGCAATTCCTTGTAGGCGTCTTCCATATTCCTGATGGATCGCTCGCATAATTCGGAGACTCTGCGCAAAAAGGCGGGTTTATTCGTTGTACCGCGTGATACGGCAGGCAGGATCCTCGCAGAAAGCATCGGGACCAGCGTGAGAGCAACCACGAGCGAGCAGAGCAGGGAGAAAGTGACTACGAGCGAGAGCTGCTTAAACATGACGCCCGACATGCCCCTTACGAAAATCAGCGGCAGGAAGACCACTAACGTGGTCAACGTGCTTGAGACAATAGCGGCGGTCACTTCCTCAGCGCCGCTGACGGCGGCGTGCTCCAGCGACTCGCCCGATTCCCGGATTCGAAAGATGTTCTCGAGCACGACAATCGCATTGTCAACGAGCATCCCGATTCCAAGCGCCAGGCCGCCCAGCGTCATAATGTTCAGGGTGGAATTGCCGAAGTACAGAAATGCGAAGGTCGCGATTATGGAGACCGGGATGGCGGTGGCGATAACGACGGTGCTTCTGATGCTTTGAAGAAAGAAAAGAAGCACCGCGACGGCCAACAGTCCTCCGTAAACCGCAGAGGAGCCGACATTGGTGATAGACCGCTGTATGTAATCCGACGTGTCGATGATGGGTATTATCTTTATCTGGGGTATATCGTGGTTGATGCGCTCAAGCTCGGCCAGCGCGCCGCGAGCAACCTCAACCGTGTTCTTGCCGGATTGCTTATTGACTGAAAGGCGCATCCCCGGCACGCCGTTCACGCGGACAATACGCGTTAATTTTTGCCAGGAATCCTCCACAAGGGCAATCTCTCTCAACTGAATGGGGACGCCCTGTCGAACGGCTATGACCGTATCCTGCAATTGGCGCAGGTCCGTGTATTCTCCGGGTGTCCTTATGGTAATCTCCAGATTTCCCTTCTCTATAGTGCCCGCCGGAATGTCAACATTTCCTTCGCGTATGGAGGAGATAATGGAATCCAAAGGTATGGCCAGGGCGTTTACCTTGTCGGGGTCGAGATTGACGTGTATCTCCCGTTCAAGGCCTCCCCAGATGTCAACGGCAGCCACGCCGGGCACACGCTCAAGGCGGTATTTCACCTGGTCCTCGATTATCAGACGCGTCTGCACCGGGTCCAGATTGCTTGAGGCGCCGAGAATGAGCACCGGGAAGCTCGCCAGGTCGAATTTTCGAAGCGTGGGCCGGTCCGCCTCCTCAGGCAGGCGCTGCATAACTCGATCGAGACGGTCGCGTATATCATTGGCCGCGGCATCGAGGTCCGTGCCCCATGCGAACTCCACTCGGACGGTGCCTTGTCCCTCAGTGGAAACGGATGTCACTTCCTCAACCCCCGGCACGGCGCTGACCGCTTCCTCGATTGGCCTGGTAATGAGCTCCTCGATCTCTTCGGGGCCGGCGTTCTCGTAGATGCAGGATATGCTGAGGGTCGGGTACGAAATGTCGGGCATCAGGTCGATGGGAAGCCGCAGCAGCGAGATGACGCCAAGCAGCACAACTATCAGCACCACCATAATCGTAAAAATTGGACGATTTATGGCAAAGTGTGTCATTTTCATCGGGAATCTCCCGACGGCTGATTTATCGCGGCCGCGTTCGAATCGGCGTTCGCCGCAGGAGAGCCGCCGGGCGCCGCCTGTCTGACGGGCGGCAAGATGTCTGAGCCGTCCTCGAGAAGGTGATTGCCCATCGTAACCACCAGGCCTGAAACATCCGGCTCTGCGACTTCGGCAAGCTCGCCGTCTATTATGCCCGTCGTCACCGCGACAAAATGGGCCTTGAGATTTCCGATGTCAACGACAAACACGCCCTGTCTGCCGGCCCTCTTGACCAGGGCCGTGATCGGAACCAATGTGGCGCTCTCATGTCTGGCGAATTCGACCTCAACCCTGACAAACATGCCCGGTTTGAGCAGATGTTCGGGATTGGGCACTTGAAGCTCGACTCTTGCCTGCCGGCTGTTTTCCCTCAGCAGGGGCGCCATGCGGACGATGGTCCCCGCAAAGGTTCTGCCGGGATAGGCATCCGTGGCAATAAGGGCCTGGTGGCCCACCGTGACTTTGGGGTAGTCCCGTTCAATGACGAAGACCACGGCCGTCAGGGGGTCGTTATCGAGGATCGAGACTACAGGCTGATTCGCCTGGAGCAGCGTTCCTTCATCCACAAATCTCTCGCCCACGACCCTGGTCTGATCACCATCTTCCCAGAAGGCCCGAACCGTGGCGTAGGAGAGTCGAAGGTCGGCGGCTTTCATAGCCGATTCCTTCTGATCGACCTGGGCGACTGAGACCTTGTACCTGGTCTGGCAGGCGTTGAACGCGGCCTCCGATGCGTCCAGCTCCGAGGCCGAAGCGATCTGCTTTTCGCGAAGCGCCTTTGCCCTTTCGTATTCACGTCTGGCTATATCGAGGTCGGTGGCGCAATTTTCGGCGTTTGCCTTGGCAACCTGCAGCTCGGCCCCGGCCTGCTCGACCTGCTGGGTGAATTCTTCATCGTCGAGGACCGCGATGATCTGATTTCGGCTGACCGGATCGCCAATATTGACGAGGATTTCCTTCAGCCATCCGGCCACTTTGGGCGCCACGATGAACTGCGATTTGGCCTGGAGCGAGCCTGTGAAGACTCCAATGTCGCGGATAACACCCGTGGTGATGAGTTTGGTCTCAACGGCCACTGAGCCAGCGGAGCGCCCCGGACCCTTCTGAACGGCCGAGCTGGTGACGCGCCTGTATAATTGCCATCCAGCCGCCGCGGCCATCGTTAAGACGAGCAGTAACAATAAGGACTTTTTCATCTGTGATTTCGAGGTTGTCTATTCACAACGTATAGTCTGACCTTGTCAGGACATCATACCGGATTCTCCGGCGCGGCTCAATGGTGTCCTTTCGGCAAGCTTGGAAAAAATGTGAATTTATCAGGAAGTGTGGCGGGTCTGGGGCGGGGGGCAGCAGTCATAGGGGGGCGTCGCTCATTCGGCGGTGAGGACGGCTTTCCACGTGGCGATGGTGCGGTCGTGGTGTTTTTGGGCAAAGGCGGCTATTTTTTCTCTTACTTCGGGCCAGTCGGTGGTTTGGGCCTTGGTGACCAGGTCGTCCCAGTTGTCGAAATACGTCATAAAACCGCGATGTTCGTAGCAGTACCACTCGGCCAGTTTTAGCAGGTCGTTGTGGAAGTCGGTCTGGAACCAGAATCCGGGGCGGCGCTGCATTTCGCAGAGGAATCTCTCCGTTGGGATAAGGTAGGGCACGTTGAGGGCCAGGGCGTCAAAGAACGCCCAGGTTGACCAGGCGTAGGGGATGTGAATTATGGCTTTGAAGCGTTTGATGGAATCGGCGCCGCGATGAACGCCGTGGAAGGTTTTCAGGCCGAGGGCCGAACAGTGGCGATGAAGGTTCATGAATTTTGTTTCGTTGTGATATATCGGGATGTAAAAACCGGTCTCGTAGTCGCCTTCTTCCATAAAGGCGGCGTCCTGGGGCGGGGGCATATCTCTGCCGGGGAGCCTGCGGCCTAAAGGCTTTATCACAGGCTCGGTGACTGCCACGCCTCTTTGTTTGCAGTAGATTCTCTCGATTTCGGTATTTGGAATGAGCCGCAGTTTTCTTTCCTGCGCAAGGCGGTTCAGAAGCTGGGGGAATTGCCTGTCTGCCTCGATGGCGTAATCGAACCTGTCGCATATCCAGACGATCAGCCTGGGTCTAAGCTCGTCGATGTGGGGGAGGAATATTCGAGAAAGGCCGGCGGTGTCTGAAGTGATGATTAGATCAAAGGACTGGTAGAAATCCTTCCTGTCTTGCCACCATATCTCGGCCCTTTGCTCGGTTACTTTGTAGCGATTAGGCTTGTATATGTTGCCGGCGTAGTCGTGGAAGTTGAGGGTTTCGAGCTCGAGGTTCAGCCTTTGGCAGACGTATTCCAGGTCGTATTGGGGTGAGCGATGGAATGTAAGGTGGAGTATCTTCATAGCCGATTGCTGATGCTATTCAAAGACTCTGCGGATTGCAACAGTATTGAACACGTCTTGTTATCGATGTTTGAATAGTCAGATCAACAATGTTCCCTAAAACTGCCATTCCTGCACACTTTCTGTCATTCCCGCGCAGGCGGGAATCCAGTTTGGACTCGTGGATTCCGGCTCAAGGCCGGAATGACAGTGTGTGGGTGTCTTGTAGAGAATGGTCATTACGCTATTCAAAAGGCCATAGATACGTATTACGACTGAAACGAGCAAATGATTGTGGGAATTGGTGTTTGTTGCGGCGGGGCGGGGGCATATAATTGCGAGCGTGGATGCTGTGAAATTGAAAGGCAAAATCAGAAATGCCATTGTGTTAGGCTGGCAGGGGGCGAATCAACTGCTTTGGCCGGCGGTCTGTATTAATTGCCGAGAGAGTATCTGCGAGACGGACGGGGGGCTTTGCGGGAATTGCTGGGAGGATTTGTTGGAGTGCACGGGGGGCGATTATTGCCGGCGGTGCGGACGCGATGCGAGCAAGTTCGGCCTGATTGACGGTGCTTGCGGGGGCTGCCAGGCCGGGCGGTTTGCCTTTGACCGGATAGCGCGGGCGGGGGTTTATGCCAAGAGCCTGAAGGATATGATAGTCGGATTCAAGAGGGACAGGACCGAGCTGGATTTGGTGTTAGGCTCATTGGCGGACTCGGCTTTGCAGGGCAGCGGCTTCCGCAGTGAAATAGAGTTGTTTGTTCCGGTTCCGCTGCACTGGTCGAGGCGATTAGTGCGGGGGTACAATCAATCTTTGGTCCTGGCGAAGAAGCTCAGGCGCGAAGGAGCGATGATCAGCACCGACCTGGTTCGTGTTCGGCGGACGAAGTTTCAGCCGACGATGCAGAGCGCCGCGGCGCGTGCGCGGAACGTCAAGGGGGCCTTTGCGGTGCGCAGGGGCCATGGATTCGCGGGGCGGGCGGTTTGCCTGGTGGATGATATTAAGACGACCGGGGCGACTCTGAACGAATGCGCCAGGACGCTCAAGGAAGCGGGAGCGTCGAAGGTCTTTGCATTGGTTCTGAGCGTGGCCGGGCAGAGCTTGGGGTAAAAATGGAATAACAAACCGGCAAGACTACTTGAGAAAAAGGTGAGGACGCATGATTTGGTTGAGGCGATTTATAGTTGTGGTCGTGATGGTCCTTGCAGGGCGGTGCACATCGTTTGCGGGAGAGGCGAAGGCCGACTGGCTCGTGACGCCGGCTACAGAGCCCGTCACGGTGGCCGAGAGGCTCGGGGGCAAGGAGATTGTGATGAGCAACGGCTTGATTAGCCGGACATTTCGGCTGGCGCCCAATGCGGCGACCGTGGCGTACGACAACCTGATGACGGGGGCGTCTGTTATTCGGGGGGTCAAGCCGGAAGCGATTGTGGAGATTGACGGGCGGAAGTACGAGGTGGGGGGGCTGGCGGGACAGGTGGAGTATGGGTATCTGTTGGAAGAGTGGGTGGATTCGCTTACGAGCAATCCGGAAGCGTTCCAATTTCAGAGTTTTAAGGCGGGGCAGACGAAGGAGCGTCTTGCGTGGCGGCGGAAGCGTTACTCGGCGGATGCGGTCTGGCCGCCGGTGGGGGCGTTGCTGACGCTGGATTTTTCGCCGCCGGCGGGGAAACTCAGTGGGGTGAAGCTGGCGGTGCACTATGAGATGTACCAGGGGATCCCGCTATTGTGCAAGTGGTTTACGATTCAGAACGGGGGAGAGAAAGCGGTGAGGCTCAATACGTTTGTGAGCGAGATTTTGGCGGTGGTGGAGCACGAGTCGCTTGTCAATGTGCCGGGGCGGTGGGAGTATCCGAATATGCACGTCGAGAGCGATTATGAGTTTGGCGGGGATGATCCGAAAACGGCGAACAAGACCACGTATTGGGCGGCGGACCCGCAGTACGGCACGCAGATCAACTACGTTCGGCAGTCGCCGGTGATGTTGGAGAGCAGGCCTCCAATCGGGCCGGACGTGGTGGTTGAGCCGGGCGGGAGGTTCGAATCGTTTAGAACGTTTGAGCTGATTCACGACAGCACCGAGCGGGAACGCAAAGGCCTGGCGGTGCGGACGATGTACCGAACGATTGCGCCGTGGGTGACGGAAAATCCGATACTGATGCACGTTCGGCACGCGGATGCGAAATCGGTTCGGCTGGCAATCGACCAGTGCGCGGAGGTCGGTTTTGAGATGGTGATAATGACGTTCGGAAGCGGGTTTGATATGGAGAACGTCGATCCGGGGTATATGGCGCAGGTGAAGGAGTTGGCCGATTACGCACACAGCAAAGGGATTGAGCTGGGCGGATATTCGCTCCTGGCGAGCCGGAGAATAAGCGACGAGGACGATGTGATAAATCCGCAGACGGGCACGCCTGGCGGGGCGATCTTCGGGAATTCGCCGTGTCTGTGCAGCAAATGGAGCAAGGACTACTTCAGGAAGATTAAGACCTTTATTGAGGAAACGGGCGTGGATGTGCTCGAACATGATGGGTCTTACCCAGGGGACGTGTGCGCTTCGGAGAGTCATCCGGGGCATAAAGGGCTTAACGATTCGCAGTGGCAACAGTGGAAGGTGATTACGGATTTCTACAAGTGGTGTCGGGGCCGTGGGGTCTATTTGAATGTGCCGGACTGGTATTTTCTGGGCGGCTCGACGAAGAGCGCGATGGGGTATAGGGAGACGAACTGGTCGCTGCCGAGAGAGCAGCAGGTTATTCACGGCCGTCAGAATATATTCGACGGCACGTGGACGAAGACGCCGAGCATGGGCTGGATGTTTGTGCCGCTGGTGGAGTATCAGGGGGGCGGCGCGGCGGCCACCTTGGAGCCGTTGGCCGAGCATTTAGACGCCTACGGCGCGCACCTGGCGCAGAATTTCGGGTCCGGGGTGCAGGCGTGCTATCGCGGTCCGAGGCTCTTTGATACCGAGCAAACAAAGCAAGTGGTCAAGAAGTGGGTGGACTTCTACAAGAAGCACCGTGACATTCTCGATTCGGACATCATCCACGTTCGCCGGGCCGATGGCCGCGATATTGACTGCATGATGCACGTCAACCCCCGCTTAAAGCAAAAGGCCCTGGCAATGGTCTATAATCCGCGGGACCGACACGTAGAAAAGGCATTGATGCTGCCGCTCTACTATACGGGCCTGAGCGACACAGCCCACATCCGCGAGCAGGAGGGCGGAGCGGAGAAATACGAGCTGGACCGCAAATACAATGTCACAATCTCAATCAATATGGAGCCGAGCAGCGTAACGTGGTTTGTAGTTGAGTGAGACCGCGTTGGCGTCGGTTTTGAGCGCGCCTGGCCAGGAAGCGGTCTAACGGTGCCAGGTCGTATTCAGCCGATCGGTTGCTGTTCGCGTGTTCGTAATGACGAATATCTAATGTTCGAACTCAGGTATGTCAACGGGAAGACCCACGCGCATAAAGAAGCGAGCGAACGCTTGAGAGAGGTGTTCCCGATATGGGGGCAGTAACCGGATTCGATCGCCCGATTGGATCGCCATATTGCGTACAAAGTCTAGTGGGAGCGAGTGGACCCTGCGAAAATCAACTACCCTGAAATCTCGTCTAAACCCCTCCAAATCGCACTTGTTCAATACGTGAAAGCCCACCATCCGCCCCTTACGCGCGTTCTCCCAATCGGCATTGCTTGCCATGTTTTGTCCCGCCTGAAAATCCGACTTCTGCCATACACCGCACAATAGAACTTCAGGAGTTTTCTCCTGATATTTAACCATATCACATGTCTGGGACAGGACTATTACGTCTCTGCACTCGAAAGGTATGTCCTGTGGTTCCGTCCTAGTGCCAAGCGGGCCCAACGACAGTTTCGAAGGCAAGACAAGAACAGGGCAGTTTTCAAAAATATCACCCTGTTCAACATCATCGCCCCTTACTTTGTCATACCATAGGTAATTCAACTACGGATTCCCTCCTCCATCACGTCCATGTATCATCAATAGGAATAGGTTTGCTACGACCCACATAGTTAAACCTGACTTTTATGGTACCTGACTGACGTGGTGGCGGTGGCGTTTCAATGTGGGCATCCCAGTCCAGCAGCTCTTCCGGCTCGTCATCGGCAACCAGAGTGCCTTGGCGAGCCTTCACAACTTCCCGAAAGCGGAGAATTTCCTCTTGTGGGTCTTCGTAGACACGAGTGTCGTTGTCTGTGGCGAGTCGGGTATTGACTTCTACAAGACAAAAAGGGGCATTCCAGAACGGATGCTCAAGCTCAAGGACGATCAAACTACTGGATGTAGTCCCCGCTACGGCTGAAGAGAACGATACGCCTTCTCCTCTCCCTGCTGATTGGAGTGCTTTATTGAGCGTCATGAGAAACTCTCTATTATTCCACTCCTGAAACCGTGAAGGTGTCAACATGGGGCGTGTTTGTTCTGACCTGGTCTCAACAAGTGTAAGGGCCATTTCACAAATCCTCCAAACCCAGAATGCTGTGTGTCACGTTCACAAAGTGGGTGTAGTGATGAGCATGTAGGGACGTTGCTTCCTCTATCTCTTCGTTAGTGTTTTCTCCGGGGAGGTCCATGTGGTAATTGGCGTCTATCAATATGCCGCTGCGTTGTTTGGCGTTGTTGGGAGGATTGACTTTTCCGGAATCAAGCGAGATGCGTAATCGTGTACTCGGAAGGCTATAGACGAAGCGGAGACCGGATGCTTCCAGATGGGTGCCCTCAAAGTCGGCGATGCCGGGTTTCAGAAAACGATCCATAACGAACTTCTCGGGATTAGCGCACTCAATGAATACTTGGAAGTTGATGCCCACCGCAAGGTATTTGACGTGAGGTAGCTTCTGGACATACTTGCACGTTAATGTTGCCGGTTGGGATTGAGTAATGTCATCTGTTGGTTGGTTCTGGGTTACCTGCAACTTGGTTTCATCGACGTTAAAGACTATCCCGTTCTTGTACTTGACCACGGCAAAGACAGGCGTGGACACCGGGGGCTCCGATAATTCCCAATCCGAAGGGACGATGCTTTCTGATTTGAGGAAAGCAGGGTGAAGGATCGTAGGATTATGCTGCTTTGCCAAAACGACAACTGATGTACTTAATATTTGGAGTTTCACGCCTTGCCACTTCCCATTCCCAGAGTAGACTACTCAGCTTGCCCTTAGTATTTGCTTGTTTCAACCAGCTTAAATATCGGCGATATCACAACTTAGATCGAGTTCTCCCAAAAGACATTAGCTGACAAGGTATTATAAACACTACGAATATGCAAAAATAGAGTTCGCCTTAAGCCAGCACGAGCGAGTATAAGCAAGATCCAAGTTGTGATATCGCC
>DATEBC010000134.1:0-2630 GCA_035288065.1 Sedimentisphaerales bacterium
AGCGCCCTCAGGCGCCGGACATTCCCGGCGAGGAGGTCTCTTGGGTCATTGTCGATGAGGTGATTTACGGTGATGTGCCGCCCTGGTCGGCGGAGGCTGACGGCACGGGGCTGGCCCTGCAGCGGATTTATGCCGATGAGGAACATTCGGGCAACGACCCTGCAAACTGGCGAATCGATTCGCCTACGCCCGGCCGCGGTCCTTAGACAGTACCGCATGAAGGACGAATTCCGCGAGCGATGACCATCGCGGCGTTCCCCGTTGTCTCAGCCGCAAGGAAGAAATATTATGTCACCAAATTCAGACTATTACGGTAGTAGAATCGTATTTGTGCTTGTCATTCCCGCGAAAGCGGGAATCCAGATTCTAAAGAAGTGGATTCCGCACCAAGTGCGGAATGACAACTTACAGATTTGATCGTTACAGAGTGTTATACCCACAAGCTCAGAATTGCCGTGATGATATGCCATTCCGCAGAAAACGAAAACAGCGTACAGAGGTTCGCCGGATGAGTAAGCAGATAATCGTGATAACAGTATTGTGCCTCGGCCTTGCCGGCACGACCCCAGCCTGGGAGGACAGGGATATAGGTTCTGTCGGCGCGGTGGGCAGTGTCGAGGCTGCCGGCGATACATATACGATTCACGCCGACGGCAGTGATATTTGGGGGACGGCGGACGCATTTCATTATATGTATCTGCCGATGACCGGTGACGGTGAGCTGATGGCTCGCGTTGTCAGTGTTGAAAACACGGATTCCTGGGCGAAGGCCGGCGTGATGATACGCGAGACGCTGGGGGCGACAAGCACTTTTGCGATGATTGTGGGAACGTCGGGTAACGGTGTGGCCTTCCAGTACCGGCCGAGCACCGGCGGCGGATGCCAACATTATGGCGATGGGGGCCTCAGCGTGCCCCAATATGTCAAAATAGTGCGCACGGGCGCCACCATTACAGGGTACAGCTCGGCGAACGGCAGCGCCCCTTGGACATCTCAGGGAAGCGCATCTATTTCAATGGCTGCGGATGTTTATATCGGCTTATGCGTTACGTCGCACTCGAACGGCGTATTGTGCACGGCTGTGTTTGACTCCATCGACGGGACGGTGGCAACCGGAGCGTGGCGCGCCGTAAACGTTTCGCCCCCGACCGGCGCTCTGCAGATAGACCCGGGCGGAACAACTCTTCGCTGGGAGGCCGGCGCCGAGCCGCCTGAACCGATTGATAGATTTGCCGTCTATTTCAGCAACGACGCGGGAGCCATCGGGCAGCCGATGAGTCTCAAATGCCAGGTGGCGGCGGGAGAATCCCTTGAATGCTTCACAGGCCCGCTGGCAGGCGGAACGACGTACTACTGGCGCGTCGATTCCCTAATTGACGGCGGCGATACAGCCGTCGGGAGCACGTGGAACTTCACCACAGGAGTCGAGCCGATTAAGGTTTGCCCGGAGGGCGATATCGACGGCGACTGCGATGTCACCGGTAAAGACCTTCTTCTGCTTTCGCAACAGTGGCTTGACGAGGCCGCATGCGCCGCGGGAGCCGACGACTGCGCCGAGCTTGCCGGTTCCGATGTAGTCGATGCGGCTGACTTCTCCGTCCTTGCCGAGGACTGGGAAAAGAAGGTCGGACCGGTAGTAATCAACGAGATTCACTACGACCCCGACGTCAAGACGGAGTTGGCCGAGTTCGTCGAGCTATACAATGTTACGGATGAATCTATCGATGTCGGCGGGTGGCAATTCACCAGGGGCATCGGGTTTGTCTTTCAAGCGGGCACGCTCATACCGCCCGACGGCTACGTCGTTGTCGCTCAAAACCCGGCGAAGTTCCAGGCGAAGTTCGGCTTTGCCCCCTACGGGCCTTTTGCCGGCAAGCTCGATAGCGACGGCGAGACAGTTACCCTGCGCGACGCCGACAACGAGAGAGTCGATGAGGTTGATTATCAGCTCGGATTCCCATGGCCTACAGTCGGTGAATCGGTGCCCGCAGCCAATCCGCCGACCGGGACGGGCCATTCCATTCAATTGATCAATCCCGGAATGGACAACGATCTTGGGGGAAGCTGGCGGAGCAAGTCGCCGACGCCGGGCGGCGCAAACCTGTGTCTGGCCGCTAACGCCCCGCCCTTGATGAGGCAGGTGGAGCACACGCCGAGCCAGCCGCTCAGCGGCGAGCCGGTTCAGATCACCGTAAAAGTCACCGACTCCGACGGCGTCGATTCGGTGACTCTGGCATACCAGGTGGTCGAGCCGGGCGATTATATCGCGCTGTATGACTCGCGATTCGCGACAAACTGGACGTACGTGGAGATGTTCGACGACGGCACACACGGGGATGTCGCGCCCTACAACGACACATACACGGCGATTATACCGGCTGAAGTCCAGGTTCATCGCCGCCTGGTGCGCTACTGGATAACCGCGGTGGACAAGACGGGGCTGTCGGTTGTCGGTCCATATTCGGACGACCCGCAGCCTAATTTTGCATATTTTGTTTATGACGGCGTGCCGGCCTGGCACGCGGCGATCAAGCCCGGAGACGCCGGGCCGTTGGGCGATGTAATCGAGTACAGCCCGGAAGTCCTTCAGAGCGTTCCGGTTTATCATCTAATCAGCAAGAAACCGGATG
>DATEBC010000135.1:0-4047 GCA_035288065.1 Sedimentisphaerales bacterium
TCTTCACGACCACTATCGCAATCTGCTCAGCAGGCGACAGACGCAGGCCGCGGCGCCGGCTACGGAGCATACGTTCCTTCTTGAGGGATGGGTCAGGCAGAAGGACTACGCCAGACTGCAAAAGGTTGTCTCCCGCTTTCCAGCCTCCGGCATCGACCGGATGGAGATATCGAAAGATGAATCCATCCCGGTCGAAATTGAAAACAAGAATTTCGTCAGGCCGTTCGAGGTCGTTACGCGGCTCTACGGCATGCCTGATGCGGGGAACCTGGATCCAACGCCGTTCCTTATGCCGTTTTTTGCGGTGTTCTTCGGGATGTGCCTGGCGGATGCAGGCTACGGTCTGGTTATGGTCGTGGCCGTCGCTCTGCTGATAAGGAAGATACAGGGCGACACGAAGCTGATAGCCATGCTCGGTCTTTGTGGTGCGGCCACGATAGTAGTGGGCGCCTTGACGGGCGGGTGGTTCGGGGATGCTGTGCAGCAGTTTGCCCCGGCGCTGGGGCCGCTGCGGGGGAAGATGATGTGGTTCGACCCGTTCGAGAAGCCGATGTACTTTTTCGGAATCGCCGTCGGTCTGGGCTATTTTCAGATTATGACCGGGCTTTTCGTCGCATTCTGCCACAACATCAAACAAAGGGATTACGCCTCTGCGGTGTTCAACCAGTTGACGTGGCTTGTGATGCTCAATTCGGTTGTGATTTTCGGGGCGAGCAAGGGCGGATTCGTCCCCGCGCATATCGGGGGGATATTCGGAAAGGTCGCGATAGTTCCGGCGGTGATGATTCTCCTCTTCAGCGAGCGCCAGGGCGGATGGGGGGGACGGCTCGGAATGGGATTCTACAACCTCTTTAGCTCGATATTCTATCTCGGCGACGTCCTGAGCTATCTCCGGCTGATGGCCCTCGGTATGGTAGGGGCCGGGCTGGCTATGGCGATCAATGTTATCGCCGGCATCTCCCTGAAAATACCCTACATCGGAATTGTCGTGATGGCGGTGGTGCTTGTCGGGGGGCACCTGTTCAATCTCATACTTGCGGTTCTCAGCGCATTCGTTCACACTCTTAGGCTTCAATACGTGGAGTTTTTTCCGAAGTTCCTGATCGGCGGCGGCAGGCCGTTCCAGCCCCTGACGAAGGAATACAAGAACATATATATCAAGACATCAGAATTACAACAGTAAGAAAGAGAGGTTTTCGCAATGATTGACGGATTGGCATTGGCTCTAACTGGTGCGGGAATGGCGGCGGTGCTTGCCGGTATCGGCTCAGCCATCGGGATAGGCATCGCCGGCAGGAGCGCCGCGGGTGTTCTGAGCGAAAAGCCGGAGAGGTATGGCCAGATGTTCATTATGGTCGTGCTGCCCGGCACGCAGGGGTTCTACGGTTTCCTGGCGGGGTTCATCGTGATGCAGAAACTGAACTTCTTCGGCACCGGGGGGGCGCCTGATGTGAGCTGGCCGCTGGGCCTGAAAATCCTGACGGCGTGCCTGCCTGTTGCCTTTGCCGGGCTTGTAAGCGCTATTTATCAGGGCAAGGTCTGCTCGGCCGGTATCCTGCTGACGGCCAAGAGGCCTGAGATGGCCTTCAAAGCCGGCGTTGTCTATGCGGTTATGGTAGAGGTATATGCGATTCTCGGCCTGCTCGTGACGCTGTTTATGATATGGTTCGGGATCAAGTGGCCGGCGATATAAAACGCAGTGTCTGTCCCCAAACGAGATAGGAAATCGCAATCGCGAGAGACCGGATTATGGAAGCTCAACAGGTCATAGAGAAGATTCTGGCCGACGCCGAGGCAGAGGCCGAGAAGATAGTGAATCAGGCCGGCGAGAAACAGGCTGCTGAACAGGGCGATGCCGACGAGAAGCTCGCGGCGTACAATGAGCAGACGCGGTCGCTGGCCGAGAAGGCGGCCAACGATGAGAAGGCCCACCTTCTGGCCGCGGCGAGAATGACAATCGCCAAAGAGCGCCTGGCGGAGAAGAGGAAGATACTGGAGGAACTCTTTGGTCAGGCTCGCGCGCGACTGCAGGCGCTGCCGGACGAGGAGTATCGCGGGCTTATGGCCAAGCGAATGATAGAGGCCGTCGAAACCGGTGACGAGGAGATAATTGTCGATCGGGCCGACAGCCGAATCGATATGGATCTCCTGAAAGAAGTTAATCGGCAGTTGGGCCCCGGCTATCGGGGAAATCTGAGGTTCGCTTCGTCCAAAGATGATCTCGGCGGAGGGGGATTCGTGCTCAGAAGAGGCAAGATAAAGACCAATGTGTCACTGGCCGTATTGCTGAATCATGCCCGCAAAGAGCTTGAAATCGAATTGGCAAAAGAACTCTTCGGGGATTAACGCGTAACAGTAAAGGAGCAAGAGAAAACAAACCCGCAGAATATCCGGAAATCAGGCCGCCAAAACCGCCTGATGCCCTGATAACCTGATACCCTGAGAACCTGATACCCACAACCTGATACCCTGATAACCTGATAACCTGATAACCATAACCTGATATCCTGGTGACCTGATAACCTAATAAGCCAATGCCTGAAATTGCCAAACAAGCTATCCTTGATTTTTATACATATCCGCCGATAGGCGGGGACGACTGGCGATACGTATTCGAGACTGCCCAGGTCCGCACATTGGAGATTGCGATGCTCAGTCGGGCGGCGCTGCAGGATATGGCTAATGCCGATGGTTTCGCGCAGGCGTCCGAGCTGCTCAGCGGCACAGAGTATGCCGTTGGGAGCACCGGAGATTTTGGCCGCGTTGAGAACATGCTTGGCGAAAGACGAACGGCAATTCGAGAGTTGTTCGCCGAATTGATGCGCGATGCGCCAATCGTCGAGCTTGTTAAGTCGCGGGACGACTTTGCGAATCTCAGGCTCGCGCTAAGGCGAGTGCTGACGGGCAAGCCACTGGGCGGTGATTACAGCCCGGACGGCAACGCATCGCCGGATGTGTTCAGCAGTGTCTTCGAGGAGGAAAGGTATGATCTTCTGCCGGATTATATGCGGCAGGCGGTGGATGCCGCCGTCCTGGCATACTATGAGAAGAAAGACGTTCGGCAGATAGATTATGCAATCGATGCCGTGCAGGCCGAATATAATCTGAAAAGGGCCAGGCGATTAGGGAGTATTTTTCTTACAGGGCTGTTCAGGATACGGATTGACCTGACGAATATACGCACGATGCTTCGGCTGAAGTTCACCGGCGACGAGAAACGCAACGTCTTTCTCGAAGGCGGATACGTTGAGCAGGAGCGATTCGGCCACGGGCTGGACCTGGGCTACGAGGCGCTTGCGCCGTTGTTCTTTGTAACGCCCTATCACCGCGTTGTCGAGGCGGGCGCCGCCTACGTAGCCTCGAATAAGTCTTTCCTGAAACTCGAGCAGCAGTGCGATGAGCATTTAACCGGATTCCTAAAATCGACCATCCAAGTAACAGCCGGCCCTCAGCCGATTATTGCTTACCTTCTGATGAAGGAGCACGAAATCCGCACCGTAAGATTGATACTGACGGCAAAAAGAAACTCCCTCGACACAAAACTAATCCTGGACAGAATTGCGTGAAACGTGAAGAGTGAAGAGTGAAGCGTCTTTGGAGGTGTGGAATGGGTAGTGACAATGACAAGATCAGAAATTTCAGGGATTTGGAAGTCTGGAAGAAAGGAATCGAGATCGCAAAGGATGTGTATCGAATGACAGGCCAATTCCCTCGCGAAGAAGTGTATGGCTTAACAAGTCAGATGCGGCGGGCCTCGGTCTCGGTTCCGTCGAATATTGCCGAAGGTTTCAACAGACTTCACAACAAAGAATATAGTCGGTTTCTCTATGTCGCATTGGGTTCTTGCGCAGAACTGGAAACTCAGGTGGAAATATCCGGAGAGCTCAAGTACATCGACGACAAGGAGAAGGCCATTCTGCTCGAGGAGCTTGATCACGAGTCCAGGATGCTGAGGAACTTGATAAAGAAGCTAATTTGAGCGTGTATCGTGAACGCCTTACGAGATACGCTTCACGCTTCACGCTTCACGAGATACGAGATACGAAG